>JAWOHA010000059.1:0-14899 GCA_046496385.1 Cryobacterium sp.
GCTTCGCCGGGCAGGGCGGGGGGGGGGGGCTGAGGGGGTAGGGCGGCCGCGCCCCCCGCCGGGTCGCGGGCCACGGTCAGGCTGGCCAGCGTGACCGTGGCCGAGCCGCTGCCGCTGCCGCCGCCCATTCCGCCGCCCATTCCACCGCCCATTCCGCCGCCCATCATGCCGCCCGCGCTGCGGTCATAGTCGAGGCTCTGCAGCACGGATTCGCCCGCGCGGGCGGTGACCAGAAGGTCGGCCCGGTTACCCGGCGCCAACACGACTTCCTCCACGTCGCGGGCATCCGCGAAACGACCGGAGTCGATGCCCAGCAGGGTCAGCTGCTGGCCGTCGAGCCGCAGGCGCAGATATCGCGACACGCAGGCGTTGACGATCCGCCATCGTTCGCGCTCACCCGGACGCGCAGCCAGGGTGGGCTCGAGCTGCCCGTTGACCAGTACCAGGTCGCCCTCACGGCCGGCGCGCTTCTGCATCGAGGTGGCGTCGGCGACCGTGTCCGACCTGGTCAGGGTGATGTCGGAGATCACCAGCACGCGCTCCCGCACGGCCGGGATCGGGTCGGCCTCTTCCACGATGATCGCGCCGTACAGGCCGCCGAAGACCTGATCGGCCGCCCGCCCGTGGTGGTGCGGGTGGTACCAATACACGCCGGGCGCATGATCGGCGGGCAGGTCGAACTGGTAGTCGAAGCTGTCGCCTGATTCGATCATGACAAACGGGTTGTCGCCGTTGCCCTCAGGGGAGACGTGCAGGCCGTGCACGTGCAGGTTGGTGGTGTCGGGCAGAGCGTTTCGCAGACTGACCGCGAGAGTGTCGCCCGGGCGCACACGCAGGGTGGGCCCGGGGATGCCGTCGGCGTAGCTCAGGGCCAGCACGTCCCGTCCGGCCAGGCGCACCGAGCGGGCCGCCGACTCCAGCGTCGTGGTGAGTCGTCCGTTGGAGCTGTGCAGAACCGGGGGCTCGATGAGGGCGGCCCCAGCCGTTCCCGGCGCAGCCGCCTGTCCGCCCGGTCGGTTTCGGTCCAATCCGGTGCAGCCTGCTGCGACGCCGGCCAGTCCGACGCTGCCCAGAATCAGGGCGGCGCGGCGGGTGACGGGCAGCATCAGCGCCCCTCGGTGAGGTGCGGCACAGTCAGGCCCAGAAGGGCCTCCGGGCCGACTGTTCGGAATGATCCCGTACTGGAGCTCCTGCACATCATGATGCGCTGCCTTTCCGTGTTGCTTTTCATGCCGAGTGTACCCTCAGGGGGTATTGAGGCCAGGGGTGGTGAAACCGGCCAGGTGGTGCTAAAACCGATGCGTGCCGGTTATTCCGTCAGTGATGTCAGAACGGTCCAGCTGACTCCGAAGTCCTGGCTGGCGGTGATCCCCTCCGCGTTCGCCGCGATGATCCAGGGAGAGTCGCCGCCGATGAAGCTGAACGCCTCGGGCACTCCCGTCAATGTGCCGGTTTGCACCCAGGTCTCGGTTGCGGCCTCCTGTCGCCAGAGGGTTCCATTCGGATCGATCCCGACCAGCCCCCCGCCCGATGCCGCATCGACGGTGTCGACCAGCAGCAACGGCGGCGCCGCCGGCAGAAGGGCGAAGGTCCGACCGGCATCCACGCTGACGGCGAGACCGTCGGCTGTGGTCGCGAAGACTTCATCGGGGTGAGCCGGGTCCGCGGCGAGGTCGCGCAGCGCAAGGCTCGCCCCCTGCTCCCAGGTGAGGCCCGAGTCATCGCTCACCGACACGGTGCCCGAGCCGGCGTCGTATCCGTACACGCGCAGGCTGGCGTCATTGAGCGCAACAGCTTCGAGGCTGTGAAAATCGGTCTCTCCCTGCAGGGAGAGCGCCGTCCATGTGTGCGCGGCGTCAGTGCTGGAGACCAGCCCGAGATTGGGCAGGGCGAGATCGAGGTGCTCGGTCGGATCGGGATGCCCGGAGGCCAGGAGCAGGCCCGGCGCTGCGACGGTGAACCCCATCGCGTCCATCGCCCGTCCGGCGATCTGTTCGGGTTCGGTCACCGTGCTGCGGGGTGCTCCCGCCAGATAACTGTCCGGGATCGCGCTCGTGGGAATGCGCCACACACCCTGGTGGGTCGCCGCGTAGGTGTGTCCCGTGAGGGGGTCGGCGCCCAGGCCGTGCACGTGCTCGAACTGGCTGATGGCCTGCGGGGCCGTGCCGACGGCATCCGTGCCCGCGTCGGGGCTGCTGACCGAACAGCCGGTGAGGGCGATGAGGCCGGCCACGGGTACGGCCCAGGCCCGGGCGTGCCGGCGGGGCGCAGAGCGGGCAGCGGCAGAATGATCAGCCAAGGGTGACTCCTCGTGAACTCATGAACGTCTCGGCGTCTACGAGGGCGCCGCCGACCCGGGTCTCGAAGTGCACGTGACAGCCGCTCGAGGCGCCCGTCGTGCCGACCAGGGCCACGATTTCGCCCGCGGCGACCGTCTGCCCGGCGGTGACGAGCAGTCTGCTGTTGTGGGCGTACCCCGTTTTCACGCCGTCACCATGGTCCAGCAGAACCCAGTTGCCGTACGAGCCCTGATACCGTGCGGTCTCGACAGTGCCCGCGTTCGCGGCGAACACGGGGCGTCCGCACTGAGCCGCAATGTCGGTTCCGTGGTGAAACGCTCCGACGCCGGCGACCGGCCGGTTGAGACGGGGCCCGTGGGGGCTGGAGATGCGGCCCAACACCGGCAGGGCCCAGCCGGCGTCGCTGAGCTGGTTGGCCGTGAGGCTGGCCCAGACGCCGTCGCTGGCGATGTCGGTGTACGAGGCGGGGGTGGGGACGGCGGTTACCGTGAATCCGTCACGGAGCAGGGGAACGGCCGCGGTGCTGGTGACGCTGAGGGTCTGCGCCTCGGGAGCGTGGGCCAGAACCGTGGGAGCGCTGTTCGGGTCGGCCGGATTGACCGCGAGTGCGGGCAGGCTGGCGCTCACCGTGAACAGCGTGATCAGAGCCATGGCGCCGGTCGCGGCGACAGCCCGCTTGGTCGACCCGGGCGCACGAGATCGCGGCACGGTGACCAGGGAGGAGGAACGCACCCGGCCGCGGCGCACCCGGTTTTCCAAGGCTCGAAGGTCGCGCCGAGTCAGTACGGGGGCGTCGGACGAGTTCACCGGGGCCGTTGCCACATGGCCGGTGCTAAGCACGGATGAAGGTTCTACACGAACCGTGCGAGAGAGAGAGAAACGGATGAAGCATGAAAAAGTCCTTGCTGGTTATCGGAGAAGAAGACGCGCAGTAGCGTCAGGCCCGGCGAGGCCACCGGCAGATGACCGGTGGCCTCCGGGCCGGATGCGGATTACTGGGCGGCGAGAAGCGCGGCCATGGTGGCGATTTCGGCGGTCTGAGTCTCGATGATGTTCGCAGCCATCATCCGAGCGTCGGCGTGGGCGCCGTCGTCGACCTCGACCTGGGCCATGACGACGGCGCCTTCGTGATGCTCGGTCATCTGCTGCAGGAACAGCTCGCCGGCCTCAGCGCCCGAGGCATTCTGCAGCGCCATCATGTCATCGGCCGTCATCATGCCGTCGGACCCATCGGACCCGTCACCCATGTCCGACATGGGCTGCGCCTCGGCATCCCACTCGATCAACCAGTCCTGCAGCTGGGTGATTTCGGGTTGCTGCGCCGCTTTGATCTCGGTCGCCAGGGCCACGATGTCCTCGTCGATGTCGTCTTTGGCGAGCAGGTCATCGCTCATCTCCACGGCTTGTTCGTGGTGCGGAATCATCATCTGGGCGAACATCACGTCGGCGCTGTTGAACACGTCCGACGCCGACGAACTGTCGGTGTCGGTGTCGGTGTCGGTGGCTGGGGCGGCTGCGGAGCAGGCGCTGAGGGTGAGGGCGGCGGCCAGGGCGGCCGCGGCAAGCAGGGGAGTGCGTACTGAAATCATCGTTCATCCATTCGTCGTTTAGAGATCACACCGAGGTGCCGCACGTGTGCGGCGCTGCCTCGCCGCCGGAAACAGGCAGCGAGAACGGCATCACGGTCTAGACGCGACGGATGGACAGCAGGGTCAGGCTGGGGCAGGGAACGGGCTCCGCGACGCAGCGCGCGACGCCGAGTGAGCGGCGGCCGGTATCGAGCAACCGGCGGTAGAGGGCCGGGGGGCGGGTGAGGGAGACCCCCGCGACCAGGATCAGCAGCAGAACGCAGGTGATCGCGATCAGGGCGCAGTCGAGCATTCCGCTGAGCAGGCCCGACGACACGGCGGCGACGGCGGGCGCGACCGCCATGTGCGTGGCGGCGAGGGATGCGGTCGTCACGGACACGAGCGTCTCAGACGCGGCCGCCACGGGGGCGGCAGCGAGGCTCAGGGTTTCGTGCACGTGACCGGTCACGGCCGAGACCGTCGGCGCCATCACGTGCTGGTCGTGCCCGGTGACCTCGGAGTGAATGGCGAACACGCCGACGAGAAGAACGGCGAGGGCGAGCAGGGCGACAAGGGGGTGCAGAGCGCGTTGCGCGATGCTGTCCATTGTTTGGTCACCTTGTCCGTGCGGGGTCGGTCCCAATCGGGACACCTTCAGGCTACCGCATCCGTTCCTCGGCCGAGGCGAATGGCTACGAGGCGAGTCCCGGCAGGGCGGCGAGGGCGGCGCGCAGCTTGGTGTCGGCCTGGGCGGCGACGGCGGCGATGTCGGGCTCCGCGCTCAGCTGCACCATGGTCGCCGCGTCGATGGCCTGCACGGTGGTCTCCGTGGCGCCGGACGCGCGGCGCACGACCACGTTGCAGGGCAGCAGCAGGCCGATGCCGGGGTCGGCCGTGAGCGCCTGGTGGGCCAGGGGCGGATTGCAGGCGCCGAGAATGACATAGTCGCCGATTTGCGCGGCCGGCTCGGAGCCGAGCTTCGCGGTGAAGGTGGCGTTGATGTCGATCTCGGTGAGGATGCCGAAGCCTTGCGTCTGCAGGGCCCCGCGCACGTTCTCCACAGTGGCGGTAAAAGGCGTGGTCACGGTAACGGTGAGTGCATAAGTCATTCCAACACCCTATACCCCATGTGGTATCGGTCGCCGAGTCGGCCCGGCCGGGACCGGCGGGGGTGGTGAGATACGCGAAAAGCACCCTCGCAGATGGTGGCAAGGGTGCTTTTCCCGCACGCCGCGTCGTTCACGCGCGGATCAGGCTGTGCTGGTGGTTCAGGCGCCGCGGCTGCTGAGGCGCAGCCCGCGCACCAGGCGGGTGCTAGCGGCTGGCGCCGCCGCGGTCCTCACGAATCTCAATGAGCTTGCCGCTGATCCGGGTCGCCGCGAGCTTGTCGAGAACCGAGCCCGACAGATCGGCCGGCAGCTCGACGAGCGAGAACTCGGGCAGAATTTTGATGTGGCCGAAGTCGTCCCGGCTCAGGCCGCCCTCGTTGGCGATGGCGCCGACGATCTGACGCGGCTCGACCTTGTGGCGCTTGCCCACCTCGATGCGGTACTGCGCCATGGGCTTGCCGGAACTGCGCACGGGACGTTCGCTGCGCGGCGCGTGGTCGGCGCGGTTGCCGCGATCGCCGTAGCTGTCGCGTGAGTCGCGGCTGCCGCGGTCGTCGCGTCCGTGGCGGTCGTTGCGGTCGGGACGGTCGTTGCGTTCGCTGCTGCGCACGGCGCGTTCCTCGCGCTCGATGCGCTGCTGGTTGCGGATGTCCTCGGGGGACAGCAGCAGGGGAGTGTCGCCCTGGGCGACCACCGCGAGAGCGGCGGCCACGTCGGTCTCGGGCACGTCGTGGTGCGACACGTAGTGCCCGATGATGTCCCGGAACATGTCGATGCGCGAGGACTGGCTGAGCGCCTCGGTGATCGCGTCATCGAACCGGGTGAGACGCGTGACGTTCACGTCTTCCACGCTCGGAAGCTGCATCTGGGTGAGCGGCTGCCGGGTGGCTTTTTCGATGGCGGTCAGCAGACGACGTTCCCGGGGGGTGACGAAGCTGATCGCGGCGCCCGAGCGGCCGGCGCGGCCGGTGCGGCCGATGCGGTGCACGTACGACTCCGTGTCGATCGGAATGTCGTAGTTGATGACGTGGCTGATGCGCTCCACGTCGAGGCCGCGGGCGGCGACATCGGTCGCGACCAGAATGTCGAGCTTGCCGCTTTTGAGCTGGTTGACGGTGCGCTCGCGCTGGGTCTGCTGCACGTCGCCGTTGATGGCGGCGGCCGAGTAGCCGCGGGCACGCAGCTTCTCGGCGAGCAGTTCGGTCTCGTTCTTGGTGCGCGTGAAGATGATCATGCCCTCGAAGTTCTCGACCTCGAGAATGCGGGTGAGCGCGTCGATCTTCTGCGGGTACGACACCAGAAGGTAGCGCTGGGTGGTGTTGGCGCTCGTGGTGGTCTTGTTCTTGACCGTGATTTCGGCGGGGTCGTTGAGGTACTTCTTGGAGATGCGGCGAATCGCGGCGGGCATGGTGGCCGAGAACAGCGCGACCTGCTTGTCGTCGGGGGTGTCGGCGAGAATCGTCTCGACGTCTTCGGCGAAGCCCATCTTGAGCATCTCGTCGGCCTCGTCGAGCACGAGGTACTTGAGCTCGGACAGGTCGAGGGTGCCTTTTTCGAGGTGGTCCATGATGCGGCCGGGAGTACCCACGACGATGTGCACGCCGCGGCGCAGCGCGGAGAGCTGAACACCGTAGCCCTGGCCGCCGTAGACGGGAAGCACGTGCACGCCCTTCATGTGGGCGCCGTACTTCTCGAACGCTTCACAGACCTGGAGGGCCAGTTCGCGGGTCGGCGCGAGCACGAGGGCCTGCGGGTTCTTCTGTGCCATGTCGAGGCGGGAGAGGATGGGCAGCGCGAAGGCTGCGGTCTTGCCGGTGCCGGTCTGGGCGAGGCCGACGACGTCGCGTCCGTCCAGAAGCGGGGGGATCGTGGCGGCCTGGATGGCCGAGGGGGTTTCGTATCCGACGACTTTGAGTGCCTTGAGCATGGCATCGTTGAGTCCGAGATCGGAGAAGGTAGTAGCGTCGCTGGCCGCGTCTGCGTCGCTCGGCATGGTTGTGTCTTGGGGCGTCATACTCTAACGGTAGTCGGTTTATAGTCAATCCCCGCTTCTAGGGGGGCAGGATGGGTCGGTCGAGGTTTGAGAGGCGGCGAATTCATCGTCGCCGCACGGCTGTACCCGTGTCAGCGGGCGTGCGTGCCCGCCGGGCCGGCTCGTTTCTGTTTGCGCTGTTGCTTGGCGGCGGTGTCGCTGGCTCGCAGCAGACGCCGCGTCTCCACAGTGTCGCCGAGGGCCGGGCGCCACCAGTGCGTGTCGGGGTCGGCGTCAATCAGTACGGCCTTGGCCAGCAGGCTGAGCGGCACCGCGATGATCGCCCCGATCGGCCCGATCACGATGGCCCAGAACAACACCGAGAAGAACGTGATGGTCTGGCTCAGTGCCACGGCGTTGCCCACCACCCGGGGCTGAATGACGGACTGCACGACGGCGTTGATCAGCCCGTAGACCACGATCACGATGAGCGCGGTCTGCCAGCCGCCCACCAGAAACCCGAAGATGACCGGGGGGATCAACGCGAAGAAGTACCCGATGTTGGGGATGAAACTGAACAGGAAAGCCAGCAACCCCCAGAGCAGCGCCGCGGGCACCTGCAGCACCCAGAGCGCGAGGGCGTTCAGCGAACCCTGCGCCACGCCGAGCAGCGTCGTCACCACCATGAACCGCCGCACCCGCACCGCGAAATCCCGCATGGCGACCACGAGGTTGGGCGACTGCGCCGACAACTGCGTCAGAATGGTGGGCACATAGACGCCGTCGGCCGACATGAGAATCAGCATGGTCAGAACGATCACGAGGGCTCCCGTGATGCTGAAAACGCTGCCGAGCACGCCGGTGAAGAAGTTGAGAATGCTGCTGGGATCGAACCCGTCGGCGATGGCCTGAACCTGGGCCTGGCCGATACCGATACTCTTCAAGAAAGCCGCGACCGTGCTTCCGATGTCGGCCAGCTGTGCCGAGTAGTTGGGCAGAATGGTCGCGAACTGCGCCAAGGCGATGATGATCGCGTAGACGAACCCCGCCAGCAGCGCGAACACCACTCCGATGACCGAACCCGTGGCGATGCCGTGCGGCACCCCGCGCCGCTCCAGCCGGGTGCGCACCGGGTGCGCGCAGATCGCGAGCACCAGGGTCAGCAGCACAGGACCGAGGATTCCGCGGATGCTGCTCATGCCGAACGCGGTGATCGCCGCCGCCGCGAGACTCAGCAGAATGATCGTGCCGCGGGGAAAGCGTTTCACTGTGGTGGGCGGGCCGGCACCGCCGGTGCTGGAGCCGGGCACCGGGTCAGGTCGGGATCGTCGTCCCGGTGGCGGGTTCGTGGCCGACTTGCGCGTCATGACGAGACCCTTTCTCGGAGGTATCGCTCGGGTCGGCCCGAACGCGCACGACCCCGAACCGATCACTACACCGTTTACACCTGATCTGTTGTTGTGCCCCGGTCAGCGGGGAATTGCGACACGGCCGGGCCCCGTGCAGGGGTTTGCGGAACCGGCGTTCAGGAATAGTTTGTGAGCGACGAGGCACCGTCTCGGTGACTCCCGCCGGCAGAAAGTGTGCACCTGATGGACAACTTCTGGAACATCGTCTCGTTCTTCTTCTGGGCCTATGTGGTGATCGCCTACCTGCTCGTGCTCTTCAGCATCATCGGCGACCTGTTTCGCGACGACACCCTGAACGGCTGGCTGAAAGGCCTGTGGATGCTCTTTCTGGTCTTCGTGCCCTTTCTCACTGCGCTCGTCTACCTGATTGCCCGCGGCAACGGCATGACCCGGCGTGCCGAGGGCCGGGTTGCGGCCGCCCAAAGAGAGGCCGACCGCGTGGTGACGCAGTCCGCCGGATCCTCGCCGGCCCGTGACATCGAGCAGGCCCACCGGTTGCTTGATGAAGGTGTGATTCAGCGCGCGCAGTACGACGCGCTGAAGGCGCGTGCGCTCAGCTGAGCGGGTCGCGCAGAAACTCGAGGGCGGCATCCCGAAACGCGCGCGAGGGCGGCGCGTTGAAATGGTTGCGCCCCGGAATCTCGAAGAAGCTGCCGTGCGGGGCGGCCGCAGCCAAGGCGCGGGAGGCCTCCAGAATATGGTCGTCGCTGCCGGTGGCGAACAGGAGCGGCTGGTGGGGGGCATTCTCGGCACCGGGTTGATCGCCGTCGCGCAGGCCCTCCACCAGGGCGACCAGCGCGGAGAGGTCGTTGCTCGGCAGTGCCTTGGCCATGTCGAGGTACACGCCGGTGAGGCGGTCGGTGACGTCGTGTCCGTGGTCGATGTGGGCGCGGGCATCCGCCACCTGAAAGCGTTTCAGGGGATCGCCGTCGGGAATGCCGCCGAGCACCAGGCGGGTGATGCGCGGGCCGAGGTCGCGGCCGGCCTGCCAGCCCACCCGGGCGCCGAGGGAGTAGCCCGCGTAGAGGGCCTCGTTGATCAGGAAGGCGTCGAGCACGGTCATGATGTCGGCGACCAGGGTCGTCATGGCGTACGCATCGGCGGAGTGCGGTTTGTCGCTGTTGCCGTGGCCGCGCTGGTCGACGGCGACCACGTGGAAGCCAGCCCGGGTGAGATCGCGGGTCCAGCCGGTGTTGTGCCAGTTGGCGAGGGCGCTGGAGGCGAACCCGTGCACGAGCAGCACGGTGGGGTCGCCCGGGTCGCCCCACTCGTAGGTGGCGATCTGCACGCCGTCGGCGGCGAGAACAAAACGAGGGGAGGGAGCGGTGCGTGAATTCATCACTGACCATTCGACCACGGATACGGCTGCGTGCGGTGCCGCTGCGGCACGGGTTCGCCGATGAGGGGCACCGCGGAGTCTGGATGACCCCGGCGGATGGCGGGTACGATGCCCGGCAACGAATCAACCCGAGCAGACAAGGAGATCACCATGGCAACCCTCAACGTAGAGCGTGTCGCACTATCACCCGAGTGGATGCTGGGCCTGCCGGAAGTCGTGAGAATGGAGCAGATCTCTGACTACATGGGCCGCGCGCTCACGGCCGCCGCCGCTGACATCGGCCGCGCCGGAGCGATCCCGGCCGGGCCGGCGCTGGCGCTCTATCGCGGCACCGTGGCTGACACCGCCGACGTCACGGCGGGGTTTCCGGTGGCGGCTCCGGTGCCCACCTCCCGCGGCACCGAGGTTGTGGCGCTCCCCACGGGGGAGGCGATCGAGGCTGTCCACGTGGGCCCGTACGACACGCTGGGCCAGACCTACGAGCACCTGATGGCGTACTTCGCGGAGCAGAACCTCACCCCGGCATCCGTCATGTGGGAGCAGTACGTGGTGGGGCCCGACACCGAGCCCGACCCGCAGAAATGGCGCACCCGCATCGTCGTTCCGCTGCACCGCGACGAGCCCTGAACGACCCCCGCGGGGCGGGGGCTCTCGAAGCGAGGTTGCCTTGCGGGGGCATCGCGCGGCTCTTCAGTATTTTGTCAGGATGATACGGTGCGAAGCACAGCCCGGGAAGCGCCAGATACCGCCGTTGCCACCAGTCAACGCCGCGAAACCGCACCGGAGCCGTGCATTCCCCGTCGCCGCAGCAGACTGCGTTCGCGACGCCAGGCCTGATTTGCGGTGCCTGGCACCGCACTCGAAAGGACACACGTGCCATTTGACGGTGCAGATTTCTACCAACTCAGCGGGGTGACGGTCATTATTCTGATCGTCGCATTCTACGGCGGCACTTTTCTGCTGTCGGTGAAGATCGGCCGCAAGAAAGAAAACGTCGACGGGTACATGACCGCCGGCAACCGGGTGGGTTTCGGCATCTCCGCCGCGAGCATGACGGCCACCTGGATCTGGGCCTCGTCCTTCTACGCCGCCGCGACATCCGGCTACACGTACGGTCTGTCAGGCCCGATTCATTACGGGCTCTGGGGCGCCCTGATGATCTTGTTCATCTACCCTTTCGGCCGCCGCATTCGAGCTGTCGCCCCCAAGGCGCATACCCTCGCCGAAGTCATCCACGCCCGACACGGCCGCTCCAGCCAGCTCATTCTCGCCGGCTCCAACGTGCTCGGCAGCGTGATCAGCCTCATGACGAATTTCACCGCAGCCGGCGCCCTGATCTCGATTCTCAGCCCGTTCAGCTTCGTGCAGGGCGTCATCTTCACCGGCCTCGGCGTGCTCTCGTACACGCTGTGGTCGGGTTTTCGGGCCTCGGTGCTCACCGACTTCGTGCAGCTGATCGCCATGATGGGCGCCGCGGCGATCATCATTCCGCTGGTGTTCTTCTCGGCGGGCGGCCCGGGCATCTTCGCTGACGGGTTCAGCATGATCACCGACCAGCAGGCCGACTTCTTCTCCGTCGACGCCATCTTGAACCAGGGCGCGCCGTTCTTCATCGCCGTGCTGGCGTATGCGATCGGCAACCAGACCATCGCGCAGCGGCTCTTCGCCGTACGGGAAGACCTGATCAAAAAGACCTTCCTCACGGCAACGCTGGGCTACGGCGTCACGGTCATCGGGCTGGGCATCATCGGCATGCTCGCGCTGATGGTGGGCATGCAGCCCGTCGACGGCGACCTGAACAACATCATCCCGCAGATGGCGTCTACCTACCTCGCCCCCGTTGTCATCGGCATCTTCTTCATCATGGTGCTCGGCTCACTGTCCTCCACCGCCGACTCCGACCTCTCGGCGCTGTCGTCGATCATGATGACCGACGTCTACGGCAAGAACATCGCCAAGAAGGGCGCGGTGAAGCCCAAGACCATGCTGCTCGTGGGGCGCCTCACCATGATCGTGGCCACCATGCTCGGCCTCGCGTTCGCCAGCCTGCAGATGGACATTCTCACGCTGCTGGTCTTCGTGGGCGCGCTCTGGGGCGCACTGGTGTTCCCCGTGATCATGAGCTTCTACTGGGACCGCATCACCAATGCTGCCTTCAGCGTGTCGGTGGTCGTGGCGCTCGTCACTTTTGCCCTGCTGCGCTTTGAGATCATTCCCATGGTCGGCGTGACCGGCTACCTGTTCGAGTCTCTCGCCACGATCGGCATCGGCGTCGTCATCGGGCTGATGGGGTTCGGGTTCTTCGGCAAACGCGCCGGCATGGTTCTGGGCGTGCTGGCCATCATCGTCGCGCTGCCGTTCGTGCTGGGGTTTCTGCGCGACTACGTCGTGCTCACCAGCGCCCTCGTGGCCTACGGAATGAGCGCCGTGGTCTGCACCCTGATGACCCTGCGCAACACCGAGCGTTTCGACTTCTCCTCGATCAGCCGACAGGCCACCGAGTTCGAGCCCGCTGAGCCCGTCGCGGCGCGCTCAGACGCGTTCCGCTCCTGACCGTCACCCGCATCCGTCACCTACCCCCGGAGGATCCAATGCACACCGTACTCATGACCGTCTATGTTCTCGTCTGGCCCGCCATGGTGGTGGGCGTGCTCTACGTGCTCTGCGCGGGCGTCTACCGCGACTACCGCGCGGCCAAAAAAGAAGGCCGCAGCCTGGTCTGACCCGCTGCGCCCGGCACGGCACGGCACGGTCCGTCACGGCCTGGTCGGGGCTCCGGGCGACTGGATGCTCCGGCCCGCGTAGTGACGCTTCGGGCCATAATGGCGCTGTGTGGCGGGGTCATCCTGACCCCGGCCGACGCCGAACGTGGAGGTGCAGACGATGCCTGTGTTCACTGATCGGGTGGAGGCAGGCCGCTGCCTTGCCGAAGAGCTCGAGTACCTGCGCGGGCACGACATCGTGGTGCTGGGGCTGCCCCGCGGGGGAGTGCCGGTGGCCTTCGAGGTGGCCGCCGTGCTCGACGCCCCCCTGGACGTGATCGTGGTGCGCAAGCTCGGCGTGCCCTTTCAACCGGAGTGGGCGATGGGCGCCATCGGTGAGAATGGTGTGCGCATCGTCAATGCCGAAGTCCTGGCCGTCACCGGCGTCACCCCCGAGCAGCTCGACGTGGTGGAGCGGCGGGAGCGCGACGAGCTCACGCAGCGGCTGACCCGGTTTCGCAGCGGCCGCGACCCCCTCAGCCTGAGCGACAAGATCGCGGTGATCGTGGACGACGGTATCGCGACCGGGGCGACCGCTCGGGTGGCCTGCCAGGTGGCGCGCCGCCTGGGTGCCGCGCGGGTGATTCTGGCCGTGCCCGTCGCGCCGGCCGACACCGTGCGCGAAATAACCGAAGCCGACGAGGTCGTCTGCGTGTCGACGCCGCGCATCTTTGAAGCGGTCGGCCTGCACTATCGCGACTTCACGACGACCACCGATGACGAGGTGGTCGCCCTGCTCGACGCGGCCGCTCGGCGCGGGGCTCTGCCCGGCCCGCCAGAGTCCTAGGTCTCGCCCTCCCAGGGCAAGACGCGTGGGCCCGGACCGGCAGGGTCGGGCCGCTAGCGGGGCAGGAGCAGAGCGCGGGACACGTCGAGTCCGGAGCGCACGGCATTCTCCACGCCCGACGGATGCCCGAAGACGGGACCGAAGCCATCCCCGGCCACATAGATTCCCGGGTGTTTCGTGCTCTGCTCGAAGGTCGCATCCGTCACCGAACGCCGGGGGTTGGCGTAACGCCACTGTTTGAGCTGGGAATTCATGACCCGGGCGCCGGGGTAGAGGCGACGCAGCTCCACCAGCATGGCCGAGTGGGTGAAAGTGGAGTCCTGCAGGAACATGGTCGAGCTCCACAGGGCGGTGGCGAACAGCTCCAGCCAGACCAGCCCGTTCTCTTCACGGTGGCGCAGGCGAATCAGGTCGATCATCTTCGATTCGTCGAGCACGGTCTCATCGGGTTCAGGGCCGTCGACGACGCAGAGCAGCATGATGCGTTGCTCATAGGCGACGTTCGCCAGATCGGCACGTATCGGGATCGCGCTGTGCAACAGAATCTCCCGGCTCTGCGGCACCGGTGCGGTCACCACCACGGCCGCCGCCAGAATGGGATCGCCGGTGCCGTGCGGCCGCACATGGAACACGCCCGAGCCGGGCATCTCGATATGGGTGACATAGGTGTGCTGCACGGTGGTGCCGGCCGCCCAGAGAGCCGCGACCTGGCCCGTGGGGCGGTCCAGCACCCAGGTGGAGTCGCCCGCCGGCAGGACCGGGCTCTCGACGCCTGCGGGCAGCACGGGAGTGGGGGTGAACGTGGCGCCGGTGCGCCGGCTGATCTCGTGCATCACGCCGACGTCGCGAACTCGAACCGTGTCTACGGAGGTGTTCATCAGCACTCCGCCGAGGGGCCGGCTGGCCAGGCGCCCGCCCGGTCGGCTGCCCTTGTCAAGCAGCACCACGGAACGGCCCTGCTCGCTCAGTGTGTGCGCGATGGTCAGCCCGCACACACCGGCTCCGACCACGACGACGTCCCAGGTGTCCATGACTGGAGGCTATTGCATCGCGCCGGCAGCGTGAACCCGAACCCGCTGCGCCCCGCACACGGTTCAGCTGAGAGACTGGACTGCGCGACGGCCGGACGCCGTCGCCGGCACCGTCGATGGCACCGCCGCCATCAAGCTGGAAGGATCCGTATGACCGATCATGGCGACCGCGCCACAGACCCCCACGTTCTGGCACAGTTGCGCACCGCGCGACAGGCCGGTGCCCTGTTCTCCGCCACCCTGGCCGGACTGTCCGACGCGGAGCTGCACGCCGACTCCCTGCTGCCGGGCTGGACCCGCGCTCACGTGGCCGCCCATGTGGGCTACAACGCGTGGGCCCAGCCCACCAGTCGGGCCAGGGCCCACGCGTTGTAGCCCACATGGGCGGCCACATGAGCGCGGGTCCAGCCCGGCAGCAGGGAGTCGGCGTGCAGCTCCACGTCGGACAGTCCGGCCAGGGTGGCGGAGAACAGGGCACCGGCCTGTCGCGCAGTCCAGTCACTCAGCTGAACCGAGTGCGGGGCGCAGCGGGTTCGGGTTCACGCTGCCGGCGCGATGCAATAGCCTCCAGTCATGGACACCTGGGACGTCGTCGTGGTCGGAGCCGGTGTGTGCGGGCTGA
>JAWOHA010000088.1:0-11431 GCA_046496385.1 Cryobacterium sp.
CCGTCACCGACGAGCTCACCAAGGTGGGCGAACTGTCCCGCGCCGGCGGCGCCGACTACCTGCACACGCTCACGAGTCTGGTGCCCACGGCCGCCAACGCCGGTTTCTACTCGACCATCGTCGCCGAGCGGGCCCTGCTGCGCCGCCTCGTCGAGGCCGGTACCCGTATCGCGCAGATGGGCTACGCCGGCGAGGGTGAGGTGCTCGACATCGTGAACACCGCTCAGGCCGAGATCTACGCCGTCACCGGAACCAGCGAAGTCGAGGACTACGTTCCCCTCACGGATGCGGTGACCGCCGCGATCGACGAAATCGAGGCGGCCAAGCTCAAAGACGGCCAGATGAGCGGCGTCCCCACTGGATTCGCCGACCTCGACGAACTCACCAACGGGTTTCACGGCGGTCAGCTGATCATCGTGGCGGCCCGCCCGGCACTGGGAAAGTCCACCCTCGCCCTCGACTTCGCCCGATCGGCCTCGATCCACAACGACCTGCCGAGTATCTTCTTCTCCCTCGAAATGGGCCGCAGCGAAATCGCGATGCGGCTGCTCGCGGCGGAGGCATCCGTGCCCCTGCAGAGCATGCGCAAGGGCAGCGTGGACGCCCGGGACTGGACCACCATCGCGTCGACCCGCGGCCGCATCAACGACGCCCCGCTGTACATCGATGACAGCCCCAACATGACCCTGGTCGAGATTCGTGCCAAGTGCCGCCGCCTCAAGCAGCGCGTCGGGCTCAAGCTCGTGGTCATCGACTACCTGCAGCTGATGACCAGCGGCAAGAAGGTCGAATCGCGCCAGCAGGAGGTCAGCGAGTTCTCCCGAGCACTCAAGCTGATGGCGAAGGAGCTGCAGGTTCCCGTGATCGCGCTGTCTCAGCTGAATCGTGGCCCCGAGCAGCGTGCCGACAAGATGCCCGCCATCAGCGACCTGCGCGAGTCCGGTTCGCTCGAGCAGGACGCCGACATGGTGATCCTGCTGCACCGCGAGAGCGCCTACGAAAAAGAGAACCCCCGTGCCGGTGAGGCCGACCTCATCGTGGCCAAGCACCGCAACGGTCCCACCCGCACCGTGACCGTGGCCTTCCACGGCCACTACTCGCGTTTCGCGGACATGGTCGCCGGCGGTTAGACACGCCTGCCCGCCGCCGTGCGCGCTCGTGATGCCACGCGCTACAGTGGCATCAGGTGGATCCCCGCAGAGGGATCCGCAGAGGGACCCGTAGAGGGACCCGCAGAGGGATCTGAAGGGCGGGACACCGCGTGACGAGCAGGTGGGCGAGGGTAGGCCGCGGCTCGCTGACCGCTGCCGTCGCCGTCGTGCTCGCGGCCCTGTCCCACGTCGCCGCGGGCGGCCCCGCTCCCGGCGCTCTGGGCATCATCGTCGCCCTCGGCCTGGCCGTTCCGATCAGCGTACTGCTGGCCGGTAAGACGCTTTCCCTGTTTCGGCTGTCCCTCGCCGTCGGCCTGAGTCAGCTGCTGCTGCACGGCCTTTTCGGCATGGGCACGGGCGGCGCCGCCGTTCTCAGCGTGGCCGGCCACCACGGCGCGGTCACGATCCTCGCCGACAGCACCGTCACCCAGTCTCTGAGCCATGGGGACTCGCACACCGGTGGCGCGATGTGGCTCGCTCACGGCTTCGCGGCCGTCATCACCATCGTCGCCCTGCGCCGCGGAGAACGGGCGGCCTGCGCGCTGCTGCAGCTGGCACGCACGCAACTGCGTGCCGTGCTCATCGCATTGGGCAGCACCGTTCCCGTTCTCATCCGCCCCATCACGGTGACCACCGCCCTGCTCGGCGCCTTCGTTCCGACACCGTGTGCCGTGCTGCTGTCGCCGATGCGACACCGCGGCCCGCCGCAGCTGCAGACGGCCTTCTAAGCCTTCTTCACACGCCTGTCTCGCGGCACTGGTCTGCGCAGGCGCTGCCACCCGCCGGCGAGCCCGAACGGCCGCAGGCACACTGCCTGCGCGGCCCGGTGCTCGGGCAGGAGCGACCCACCCCGCCACCGCTTGACACTTCGGAGGTCGCCATCAGCGCGCCCCAGTTCCACCACTGCCTGCACCCCTGTCCACTCCGATCGCTCGCCCGCCGCCGCGCCGTGGCACCGGCACTCTTCCTGGCACTGTTCCTGGCGGCGGTTCTGTCGATCGCGCCGGCCATGCCGGCCGCCGCGCACGACCAGGTGATCTCGACCATGCCCGCCGAGGCGGAACACCTCGACGGCGCCCCGACCGAGGTGTCGATGACCTTCACGAGTGAGATCCTCGATATCGGGGCGATCATGCTCGTGGTCGGCGCCGACGGCGACGACTGGGCCGACGGGCCACCGTCTCTCGACGGTGTGCTGGCCGTGCAGACCCTGAAAGAGGGCGTGCCGGACGGCGCCTACCAGGTGCGCTGGCGCGTGGTCTCGGCCGACGGGCACCCGATATCGGGCACCGTCGACTTCACCGTCGGCACGGTCACGGACACCGCCGGCGAGGCCGCAGCCGGCTCCCCGCCGCCGGCGGTCAGCGCAGAAACCAGCACAACCGGAGCGGGAACCCCCGCGACGACCGCCAGCGACTTTCCGTTGCCGGTTACCGGCCTGATCGGGGCGGCCGCCGGCATCTTCGGGTATCTGCTCGTTCAGCTCTGGCGCCGCCGATCAACCCCGCCCGCAGCACCCACCACCACCACCACCCCAGCCAGCAGTCTCAGCAGAAACGGACACTGAATCCATGACCAGCACCAGCACCAGCACCAGCACCAGCACCAGCACCAGCACCAGCGCCCGTCTCGCCGTTTTCGCGGCAGCGGCCCTCGTCACGCTCTCCGCTTGCGCAACCGCGCCCGACACCGCCGCGGACCTGCCCGCCGGCGCACCCGCCGCCGACAGCCTCACCATGCAGGATGCCTGGGTCAAGGCCGCTGACACCGGGATGTCCGCCGCTTTCGGCACCCTGACGAACTCCTCCGACACCGACATCGTGGTCGTTTCCGCCCTGAGCGCAGCCTCGAACATGATCGAACTGCACGAAACGGTCGACACTGCCGCGGGAGCCAAGGTCATGCAACAAAAAGAGGGCGGCTTCACCGTTCCCGCCAATGGCTCCTCGGAGCTGGCCCCCGGAGCCAACCACATCATGCTGATGGGGCTCACCGCGCCGCTTTCGGCCGGCACCGAGTCCACGTTCACGCTGACCCTGTCCGACGGCTCCGAGTTCGTCTTCACGGCCGCGGCGAAAGACTATGCCGGAGCCAACGAGTCCTACGAGAGTGACACGGACATGGAGGCGAACCAGTAATGGGCGGCGCAGTCAGCCGGCGGCACCTGCTCCTCGGCGGTGCCGCCGCGGGAATCGGCGCTGCGAGCGCCATCGGAATCGACCTGGCCGGCCGCTCTGTGCGCACGGCAGCACAGGCTGTCGCGGTTGCCGACGTTGTCGACGGATCCGAAACCGTGGCCTTCTTCGGCGCCCACCAGGCCGGCGTGGAAACCCCGCCGCAGGCATGCGTCACCCTCGTCTCCCTGGACCTGCTGGACGGCACGGACGCGGGGGCGCTGCGCCGCATGATGCAGGTTCTGACCGACGATGCGGCCCGGCTGTCCCGGGGCGAGGCGGCGCTGGCCGATTCGGAGCCCGAACTCGCCGTGACACCGGCTCGGCTCACGGTCACCTTCGGCTTCGGGCCGGGCCTGGTCTCACGCGCCGGAGGTGCGCTGCCCTCATGGCTGCGGCGGCTGCCGGCCTTCAGCGTGGACCGCCTCGAACCGGCCTGGAACGACGGTGACCTGTTGCTGCAGATCGCGGCGGAAGATCCGGTCACGGTGGCCCATGCCACGCGCATGCTGCTCAAGGACTGCCGTTCCTTCGCTGCGGTGCGCTGGGTGCAAACCGGGTTTCGGCGCCCGCCGTCGTCGGAGAAGCCCGGCACCACCATGCGCAATCTGTTCGGCCAGGTGGACGGCACCGTCAATCTGGTCGCCGGCACCGCGGACCTGGACACGCTGGTCTGGGGCCCGGCCGGCAACCCGACCTGGCTGCACGGCGGTACCGGCTTCGTGCTGCGGCGGGTGAGCATGGATCTGGACAAGTGGGACCACCTCGACCGCGGCGGCCGGGAAGCGTCGGTCGGCCGAACCCTGGCCAACGGTGCCCCGCTCACGGGTGCGCTGGAGACCGATGAGCCTGACTTCGCGGCGACGACGTCTCTCGGCTTCCCGGTGATCGCGGAGTTCTCCCACATGCGGCGGGCCCGTTCCGACAATCCGGCCGAGCGTATTCTGCGCCGCGGGTACAACTACGACGATCTGCCGCAGGCCGGGAGAATCTCCAACTCCGGGCAGCTTTTCGTGAGTTTTCAAGCGGATGTCGACGCCCAGTTCGTGCCGATTCAACGTCGCCTCGACGAACTGGACCTGCTCAACGAGTGGACCACCCCCATCGGGTCTGCGGTCTTCGCCATTCCGCCGGGCTGCCAGTCCGGTGGCTACATCGGCGACACCCTCTTCTGACCCGTCCGGCCCCGTCCGGCCCCCGTCCGGCCCCCGTCCGGCCCCCGGTCCGGCCCCCCGTCCGGCCCCCGGTCCGTCCGGTCCGGCGGGTCCGACGGGTCCGACGGGTCGGGCCGGTCCGGTGATCCGGGAGTGCCGGGTCACCGAGGAGGGCATTGCCAGCAGAACCCCGAAGTCGGCCGGGGTGCACCGCGTAGACTCGGAGCAGACTTAAACCGGCAACGAAAGAGGTCGCCGAGTGGCGAACGCCCCGCACACATCCCTGGCCACGACACGGTACTGGACCGTACCGATCGGTCGAGCGGCGATCGCTCTGGTCGCGGCCGTTCTGATCACGTTCAACCAAGACCATTCGGCGTCTTTCGGACTGCTCGTCTTCGGCGGATACGCGGTTCTGGCCGGAGCGTTCGTGGCCCTGGCCGGCTACCGATCCCTCACCGATCCACGCGATCGGCAGTTGTTTCTCGTGCAGGGAGCAGTGGGGATCGTGGCGGGTGCGCTCGCACTCGTGTTCCACGCCGGCGGCCTGGGCTTCTTTCTCTTCCTGGTGAGCGTCTGGGGTGCCGTCACCGGCTTTCTGGAACTCTACAGCGGCCTCCGCGCCCGCCGCCGCGTGCGCGGCGGAGCGGCGTCGAGCGCCCGCACTCCGAGCGCCCGCACTCCGAGCGCCCGCACTCCAAGCGCTCTGACTGCGCGGGACTGGAGGAGCATGGGCGCGCTGACGGCCATTCTCGCCCTGAGCTTTCTGCTGCTGCCGCCCAACGTCGTGGTCTCCGTCGGCCTCCTCGGCGCCTACCTCGTGATCTTCGGGGTTTACCTGATCATCGCCGGGCTGTCCCTCAAGTGGGCCGCAACCGATGACGCACGCCCTCTTACACCCGCCTCGAATGAATCGGACACCCTGTGACCCAGACACCCTCGAACCAGCCAAGCCGATCCGATCGGCTCAAGCCCCTCGAGCTGATCGGCATTTCGGCCGTCATGGCCCTGTTCGTGGGGCTCACCATCCTGCTCACCACCCGGGATGTGATCTTGTCGAGCATCGGGTTCGGGGTGACGTTCATTCTCGCGCTGGTGACCATCGCCATGCTCGTCATGAGCATCAAGCCCAACGCGTCCGAACGCGACGACCTCGAAGAGCAGAACAACCACTAGCACCGGCACGCCCGCCTCGACCGGGGAAAGCTTCCCGCTGGTCGAGGCGCGGCAGGCGGGACGACCCCGTCCCGCCGCTCCTCGACCGGTGCTAGCCCAGGTGATCGACCAGCGGGGACGCGAGTCCCACGTAGGTGGCGGGGGTCAGCGCCAGCAGACGCTCCTTGGCGGCGTCACCGATCTCCAACCCGGTGACGAAGGCCACCAGGTCGGCCTGCGTGATGCGTTTGCCGCGGGTCAGCTCCTTGAGCAGAGCGTACGGGTCGGTGATGCTGGAGCGTCCGGCCGAGACTTCGGCGCGAATCACGGTCTGAATGGCTTCGCCCAGCACCTCCCAGTTCGCGTTGAGGTCGGCCGCGAGCAGGGTGCGGTCGATGTCGATTTCGCCGAGGCCGCGTTCGATGTTGTCCAGTGCGAGCAGGGAATGGCCGAAGCCGACACCGATGTTGCGCTGCGTGGTGGAGTCGGTCAGGTCGCGCTGTAGCCGGCTCGTGACCAGTGTCGCGGCGAGAGAGTCCAGAATCGCACAGGACAGTTCCAGGTTCGCCTCGGCGTTTTCGAAGCGGATCGGGTTGATCTTGTGCGGCATCGTAGAGGAACCGGTGGCGCCGGCCTGCGGGATCTGACGGAAGTACCCCACCGAGATGTAGCTCCAGATATCGGTGGCGAGGTTGTGCAGCACCCGGTTGGCGTGTGACATGCGGGAGTACAGTTCAGCCTGCCAGTCGTGCGATTCGATCTGCGTGGTGAGCGGGTTCCACCCGAGTCCCAGCCCCTCCACGAAGTCCTTCGACACGGCCGGCCAGTCCACGCTCGGTTCGGCGGCCACGTGTGCCGCGAAGGTGCCCGTGGCGCCGCTGAACTTGCCCAGGTACTCGCCCGTTTCAATCTGCCGCATGATGCGTTCCAGCCGGTAGATGAAGACCGCGAGCTCTTTGCCCATGGTGGTCGGCGTGGCCGGCTGCCCGTGGGTGCGGGCGAGCATGGCATCCGCCCGAAATTCTTCGGCGCGCACGCGCAGGGCCGCCACCACGGAGCGGAACTTGGGCAGCCAGACCTGGGACACCGCGTCACTCACGGTGAGGGCGTAGGAGAGGTTGTTGATGTCCTCGCTCGTGGCCGCAAAATGCGTGAGTTCGCTGATGTGGTCCAGGCCCAGCGTGGCCAGCCGGCGGCGCACCAGATACTCGACCGCCTTCACGTCGTGGCGGGTGGTGGCTTCCAGTTCGGCGAGTTCGTCGATCTCCGCCTGGCCGAAATCGGTCACGATCGCCCGGAGCGCGGCCTTCTGACCGGCATCGAGGGCAGCGCTGCCGAACAGGTTGCGGTCGGTGAGGGTGATCAACCATTCGACCTCGACCCGCACGCGGGCACGATTGAGGCCGGCCTCCGACAGGTACTCACCCAGTTCGGTGACGGCGGCGCGATAGCGGCCGTCGAGGGGACTCAGGACCTGCGGGGGTAATGAACTCATCGGACTCCTTGTCGAATTGCGGGGGCAAGCTGCGCCAACAGCGCAATGTTTGCCCTCTCAATCATGCCTAATACCGAGTCAAAGAGTGCATCGTCGGAATAATAGGGGTCGGGAACGTCGAACCGGTCGCGCTGCACCGCATCGAAGCTGAGCAGCAGGTGCACCTTGGCGCGGTCCCGGTCCGACGTGGCCCAGTTGTGCAGAATGCGTTCCTGGCCGCGGTCGAGCACCACGATCAGGTCGAGCTCGGCGAACCAGGCCGGATCGAACTGTCGGGCGCGGTGATGGCTGCCCTCGAACCCGCGCTTGTGCAGCGCCGCGATGGTGCGGCTGTCAGCCTGCTCACCCACATGCCAGTCCCCGGTGCCGGCCGAGCCGGTGGTGATCAGTCGGCCCAGTCCAGCGCTGGTGGCGAGGTCACGCAGCACCACCTCAGCCATCGGAGAGCGGCAGATATTGCCGGTGCACACGAACATCACCCGCACCGGGGTGGCTTCGTCGGGACTGAGCGAGGCAAAACTCATGTGTCCAGTGTGCGGCACGGCGGGCCCGTACACAGCCCCGGCGGGCGGTGATTGTGCACAAATACTGCCCGGCTCCCCAAAACGGCGGCCGTCGGCGGGCACACTCGAGAAAAACCGGAAGGGCAGGCGGTGGACGCACTGGACGCACTGGATGCACTGGACGCACTCGACGCACTGATCGACCCGGCCCGTGCCGAGGACGAACTTCGGGCCCTGCGGGAACAGCGCCGACTGCTCGGGGATTTGATCGACGACCTCGCGGTTGCCCGGCGGGGACTGCAGCAACGACTCAGCACCGAGGCACGCGGGGAGTTCGGCACGGCGGCCGGCCCGTGGCGCTCACCGTCGTCGAACGCCTACGACCGTCGGGCCGGCGAGATGACCCGACGGCTGGGCGATGTGGTCGACCGGCTGCAGGCGGCGCTCGGGGCGGTGCACGGTGCCATCGCCCGGCTCACCACGGGGGTCTGAGATGACCCACCGCGCCGGGAGTGACCCGGGGCCGCCGGGTTCGCCGGGCGTGAACCCCGGCGGGGGACCGCTGGTGCTGTCGGGCGGCGGGAGCACCCTGGTGGCCACCGATGCCATGTTCGCGCAGATCGAGCTGCTGCAGCAGATGCAGGCCGACGTCACCAACTGGCAGGGTCGGCTGGGTCGCATTCAGAACCTCAACCGACAGCCGGCACCCGGCTGGGATTCCCATGACGCCGGTCCGGCGCTGCTGTCCGCCGCGGCGCAGCTGGAGGGCCTGCTCTCCGACAGCCGCAGCCTCGGCGACCGGCTGGTGACCGCGGCGGAGGCATACGCCCGCACCGAAGCGCAGGCGGCCTGGTTGTTGCGGCAGGTGGGTGCGGTCGACGCCTGGCTGCTGGGCCTGCTGCTGCCCGCCGTCGTGGTGGGCGCGACGCCCGCGCTGGCCCTGGCAGCCGTGGGGGCCCTCGTCGGGGCCTGGGCCACGGGCCGAAGCCCGGCGCAGCTGCCGGCGGAGTTTCTCGGCTGGCTCGGGGAACGTCCGCAGCTGCTGACGAACCCGCTGATCGTGGCGGTGGTGCGGGCCGTCGTGGACTCCGCCGATGACTTCGTCGGCGGCCGCGTGGGAGTGCCGGTCGGGGTCTCACTGGGGTTGGGCGAAGACGGTCTCGGCGTGCTGGGCACGGCCACGTCGGCTGCGGGGGCGCTCCTGGTCGCCCGACCGTTCGGCTGGCTCACCGACGGTCCCATCACGGTCACCCCGGCGCCGGTGAGCGGGCCCACCCCGGCCCCGCCGCGCACGGTCGCCGACCTCGCGGGGCGTATTCCCGGCCCACAGGCCGGGGCGCCCCAGGTGCGCATCGAACGGTACGGCCCGGCGGATGCGCCGGCCTGGGTGGTCTACATCGGCGGCACCGTGGACTGGAACCTCACCGGCTCGTCGGACCCCTGGGACATGGCGTCCAACATCGCAGCCGTCGCCGGCCAGGACGGCGCCTCGGTGCGTGCGGTCGTGTCGGCGATGCGCCAGGCGGGAATCGGGCCGCACGACCCGGTCATCGAGGTGGGTCATTCCCAGGGCGGGATGATCGCCGCCCAGGTGGCGGCATCGGGCCTGTTCAGCAGCGTCCTCACGGCGACGTTCGGGGCGCCGAGCGGGGGGCCGGCGGCCACCACCCCCACCGTGGCCGTGGAGCACCTCGATGACCTTGTGCCGGCGACGGGCGGCGTCGCCCCCGCGTCGCCCCAGCGATTGCTGGTTCGGCGCGAGGCTTTTCAGGGTCGACGGGTTCCCGGCGGCCTCGGCCTGCCCGCCCATGCGATGGCGGAGTACCGGCGTACGGCAGCGCTCATCGACGCATCCGCAGACCCGCGCCTTGGAGGCCTCGCCGCAACACTGTCGGCCACCGTCGGTTCGGCACCCGGAACGACCACCCTGTGGGTGGCTCGGCGCACACCGCAGCCGACCGTACCGGGGTCCGCCGACAACGCCCGGTGACTCTCGGCCGGCCCCGGTGACGCACGCAGGATGCCGCTCAGCTGCGGGCCGGGCGCACGATCAGGCCCAGCAGCCAGCCGATGATTCCCAGCACCAGGGCGCCCAGCACGCCCCACCAGAAACCGTCCACGATCAGACCGAAGCCGAAAAAGCCCGAGATCCACGCCGCCATGAGGAGCAGCGCGCCGTTCACGATCAGGGAGAACAGCCCCAGGGTGAGCACATAGAGCGGAAAGGTCAAGACCCGCAAGACCGTTCCCAGTACGCTGTTCACGGCACCAAAAATCAACGCGATCAGCAAAAATGTGAGAATCTGGGCGCCAATATCGGGGGCGTAGGGCACCACTTGCACGCCGGTGACGATGAGTGCGGTGAACCACAGGGCTACCGCATTGACGATCAGGGTGATCAGAAATCTGGTCATGCCACCATGATGCCACCCGGGGCCGAGGCTGCCCGCAGAATCCGCCACCGCCCAATCGGCGCACACGGGTACCGCAATGAGAATATGTCGCGGCGTAGACTCGAACGGTGAGCCTTACTGACCAGCCCGGAGTCCGACTGCGCCCCGAAATCGTGGCACTGCCAGCCTATAAACAAGGCCGGGCAGCTGAAGCGCATGCCTACAAACTCTCCAGCAATGAGAATCCCTTCGACCCGCTGCCCGGAGTCGTCGCGGCCGTGCGAGCCGAGACCGCTTTCAACCGCTACCCGGATGCCTCGGCGCGGGCCCTGCGCGAACGCCTCGCCGCCGCCTGGAACGTCGGTGCGGACGAGGTGCACGTGGGATCCGGGTCGGTGGCGCTGCTCGCCCAACTGATCCTCGCGGCGGCGGGCCCCGGCGACGAAGTGCTGTACTCCTGGCGTTCCTTCGAGGCCTACCCGAGCCTGGTGGCCGTGTCCGGCGCCACGAGCGTGCGGGTTCCCAACCGGGCCGACCACGGCCACGACCTCGCGGCCATGGCCGCGCTGGTCGGGGAGCACACCCGGGTGGTGATCATCTGTTCCCCGAACAACCCCACCGGCAGGATCGTCACGGCAGCGGAGTTCGACACCTTCATGGCGCAGATTCCCAGCGACCTGCTCGTGATCCTCGACGAGGCCTATGCCGAGTTCGTCACCGACCCCGACGCCGTCAACGGCCGCGATGTGCTGGGACGCTACCCGAACCTCGTGGTGCTGCGCACCTTCTCCAAGGCCTACGGCCTGGCCGGGCTGCGGGTGGGCTACGGCTTCGGCGCCGAGAGCATTCTCGATGCCGCCCGGGCGACCGCCATCCCACTGTCGGTCACCGGCCAGGCCAGTGCCGCGGCGCTCGCCTCGCTCGACGCCGAGGCCGAACTGCTCGAGCGCGTGCGGGTCATCGCCGACCGCCGCGACACCGCCTATGCGGCGCTGACCGAACAGGGCTGGGTTCTGCCGACGCCGCAGGGCAACTTTCTCTGGCTGCCGACCGGGGAGCAGACCACCGAGGTGGCCGGCACGCTCGCCGCCGCCGGACTGGTCGTGCGCGCCTTCGCGCCGGAAGGCATCCGCGTCTCGATCGGCGAAGCCGAGGCGGTCGCGACCCTGCAGCGCGTCAGCGCCGAGATCGTGCGGGCGCTTCCCCCCGGCCACGCCGCCCGGAAGCTAGGTTAGAACGGTGTCAGCGACCCGAAACGATGTGCCCCTGCCCGCCGTGACCGACTACCGGCCGGACTCCGAGGCGACCGTGCAACTCGTGACCGCGTCGGGCAGGTACGCCCCGAACGAGGCTGCGCAGCAGTTCCTGCCCTACCTGGAGCGGCTGACCGAGGCCGACCATCGCCG
>JAWOHA010000230.1:0-2689 GCA_046496385.1 Cryobacterium sp.
CCATACCCATGAAAACGACCGATCCCACCTGCGCCAACGCCGTGCGTGCGAGCCGTTGCCGGGCCTTCACGCTGATCGAACTCCTGGTGGTCATCGCCATCATTGCGATCCTGGCCGGCATGCTGTTGCCGGCCCTGGCGAAGGCAAAGACCAAGGCGCAAGGAATCCTTTGTCTGAACAACCTCAAGCAACTGCAGTTGTGTTGGTTCATGTATGCGGACGATCACCAGGACCGGTTGGTGCCCAATGGCACCGGCAATCAGCGCGGCTGGGTCGAAGGCTGGCTGAAGACCCCACAGGACGCCACCAACGTGAATCTGCTCAAAGCGCCCATCGGGTTGTTGTGGAACTACAACCAGTCGCTCGATATCTATCGCTGCCCGGCCGACCGCAGCACGGTGACGATCGGCGGCGTGCGGCATCCGCGGGTGCGCAGCATGTCGATGAACGGGTGCATGAACGGCGACAGTTGGTATACCCTCCAGATCAAGGACCAGTACTACACCTTCCGCAAATACGGCGAGATCCAGACGCCGTCACCCTCTCAGGCCTTCGTGTTCATCGACGAACGCGAGGAAGAGATCGACGACGGGTATTTCCTGGTCTTCATGGATCGCGAAGAGGCCTGGGCGAACATGCCAGCCATCTACCATAACGGGGCAGCCGGATTGTCGTTCGCGGACGGGCACGCCGAGGTGCGCAAATGGGTCGATCCCGACACCCTGTCGAAACGCGTGCCGACCGCGCCGATGGGACCACGCGACGTGCCGTGGATCCAGGTCCGGACGTCGGCCGCCATGCGCTGATGCCTTCGTCAGCCCCTGCGATGCGCGCGACGGTGCAACAGGGAGCATCAGATATTGGCGAAGGGGATGTCCCTCTTGACTCCGGAACCGACCCCTTTCACGAGAACTCGGACGTCAATGGAAAGCGGCGCTGCACGCCGCAGTCCACGACCTGTCGGCCACCGCACGCGCCCCCGACCTTGCCACAAGTTTGGCCCTATCGCGCGGTATCCCGTGCGGTATCCCGCTTGACCCTGCGAACAGACCGCCTTAGCCTGCGGCAATGGCCCCTAAGGGATTCTTCTTTCGTCGGCTCCGCGGTGCCCTGGCACAACTCGTTTCCCTGCTCCTCCTCGGCACGCTGCCGCCAGGGCTTCGGGCCCAGAACCAACTGGAGATCCTGCAGGTGGCCGCCGACCGGGTGGCGATCTCGTGGGCCAGCCCAACCTTCCACCTCGAGCGCGCCGACACCCTGGCCGGACCAGCCTCCTGGTCGGCGGTGGCGGAAGCCCCGACCGAGCTCAACGGCCGTTTGGTGCTCACCGTCGAGGCCACGCAGGCCGCCGCTTACTTCCGGCTAAGCAGAGCCGCGGGCGAACTGCCGCCCGATCCAGCCACGATCGCGCCGCCGTTGCCGACCACCCAGCCGACCGCCTTCGCCAACGCCACCGCGTTCCTCTTCACCGGCCCCGACCCGGTGCAGACCGGCGTGACTCCCGGAGCCATCGTCGCGGAGCGGGCCTGTGTGGTGCGCGGCGCCGTGCGAGACCTGGCGGGAGCGCCGATCCCAGGCGTGACGGTGAGCGTGCTGGACCACCCCGAACTCGGGCAAACCCTCTCCCGCGCCGACGGCTGGTACGACCTCGCGCTTAATGGCGGCGGTCCCGTCGTGCTCAAGCTCGAGAAGTCCGGACTGCTCCCGGTCCAGCGACAGATTCAATCGCGCTGGCAGGACTACGTGGCGGTGCCCGAGGTCGTGCTGGTGCCCCTCGACCCGGTGGTGACGCCCGTGACCCTGGGGGTCGGCGCGCCGATCCAGGTCGCCCGCGGCAGCCTTCAACTCGACACCGACGGCGCGCGGCAGGCCACCGTGGTGTTGCCCGCCGGCACTTCCGCGAGCCTCGTTCTCGCCGACGGAACCACCCTGGCCGCCGACACCCTCCACATCCGGGTGACCGAGTACACGGTGGGCACGAATGGTCCGGCCGCCATGCCGGCCACGCTGCCCGCCAACGTGGGCTACACCTATTGTGTCGAGATGAGCGCCGACGAGGCCATCCAGGCCGGGGCCCGGGAAGTGCGGTTCGACCGTCCCCTGGCCTTCTACGTCGAGAACTTCATCGGCTTCCCCGTGGGTACGGCCGTACCGACGGGTTACTACGATCGTCAACGGGCCCTGTGGGTTCCCTCGGCAAACGGCCGCGTCGTGCGGATCGCTGGCATCGCCGACGGCCAGGCCGGGCTGGATGCCGACGGCGACGGGTCGGCGGACAGCGCGGATAAGCTCGCCGAGTTGGGCGTCACCGACGAGGAACGCGGCCGGCTTGCGTCGCTGTACAGCGCCGGCACCGAGTTGTGGCGGGTACCGGTCACGCACTTCACGCCCTGGGACTGCAACTGGCCTTACGGCCCGCCGGCGGGGGCGATCAGACCTCCACCTCCGTTGCCGCCTTCGAAACCTGCGGGCGAGACCCCCAAACCGGACGAGGACTGCGGTTCGCTGATCGAGGTGCAGAACCAGATGCTCATCGAGTCCGTCCCCCTGGATGGCACCCCGTTCAGCCTGCACTACCGGAGCGACCGCGCCCCCGGCCGGGAAGATCTGCGCACGCTGAATGTGTCGGTCGCGGGAGCCCAGGTCCCGGGAACCGTCAAGCCGGTGGAAGTGCAGGTCGAGGTCGCGG
>JAWOHA010000276.1:0-9564 GCA_046496385.1 Cryobacterium sp.
CCACGTGGCTTGCCGGCCTCCGCGAACGAGTAGTGCAGCGGCGCCCCCGAGTAACGCACCCGGTCCGCCAGGGTCGCGCGCCCGTGAATGTGCCCGAGAGCCACGTAGTCCGGCCCGGCGAACACCCGGGTCGAGACCACATCAAGGCCCCCGGCGGTGATGTCGCGCTCCACATCGCTCGCCTCGGCGGCCGGGGCGATGCCGGCCGCGAAGCAGTGCGCGAGCACCACCCAGCGCCCGCCGCGACGGGCCGCGTCGGCGCGCACCCGTTCCATCACCATGCCGAGCACCTGTTCGTGGGTCTTCAGGGTCAGGGTCGGGTAGTGATGTCGAATCAGCACCGGTTCCAGGTAGGGAACCCCGTAGACATGCACGCTCCCGTGGGCGTCGAACACGGTGACCGGCTCGAGGTATTCGTCGTGCCGGGTGATGATATGAATGCCGGCCAGCCGAGCCCACTGGGCCTGAAAACCCAGCCGGGCCGCGGAATCGTGGTTGCCGCTGGTCATCACCACGACCGCACCGGCCTCCTTGAGCTCTCGCAGCACCGAGCTGAGCAGGTCCAGGCTCGCCTTCGACGGCATTGCGGAGTCGAAGATGTCACCGGCCACCACGACGAGGTCGACACGGCGCTCGCGCACCACCTGCACGAGCGCCGCGAGAACCGTGCGCAGGTGGTCCAGGGTGGAGTGGGTATGAAAGGTGCGCCCGATGTGCCAGTCCGAGGTGTGCAGAATCTTCATGCTGTCCACGCTAGCCCGGGCCCCTGACACGCTCCACCAGGCACGAATACCTGTCTTTGTTTATCTGTGTTTTCTCTTGCATGCACCGTCAAACACAGCTAAAGTTAGGGTAAATAGCGCAGACAGCCCCCGTTTGGCCCCGTTTCACGCCGTTTCAAACTCAATGTCGAGGAGGCATCGTGTTCGCTGAAGAACGTCAGTTACTGATCAACGACCTCGTGAACGAGTGGGGCCGCGTCACCGTGGGCGATCTCGCCCTCCGCTTCAACGTGACTCCCGAAACCGTGCGCCGCGATCTGTCCACCCTCGAAGACGCCGGCCGGTTGCGCCGCGTGCACGGCGGTGCCGTCGCCAGCGACCGGCAGAGCCTCTCGGAGCCCAGCCTCGAGGAACGCCAGGCCCAACGTCTCGACGAGAAGTCCCGCATCGCAGCGGCCGCCCTGGCCCTGGTGCCGTTGGACCGCACCGGCTCGGTGGTCCTCGACGCCGGCACCACCACGGAACGCCTCGCCGACCTGCTGCTGGACTGGTGTCCGGCCGCCGCCGGCGACCCGCTGCTGGTGATCACCAACGCCATCCCGATCGCCTACAAACTCTCCGGAACCGATGCCGTGCAGCTGCACATTCTCGGCGGCCGGGTTCGCGGGCTGACCCGGGCCATCGTGGGGCGCACGACCATCGAACAGTTGGACGCCCTGCGCCCGGATATCGCCTTCATCGGCGCCAACGGCGTGCACGCCGTCTTCGGCCTGAGCACCCCCGACTCCGTCGAGGCCGGCGTGAAGGCGGCCATCGTACGGTCGGCCCGCCGCGTCGTGGCCCTCGCCGATTCCAGCAAGCTCGGCGAGGAGACCCTGGTGCGCTTCGCCGCGCTCGGCGACATCGACACCCTCATCACCGACGCTGCTCCCAGCCCAGAACTTGCCGCGGCACTCGCCGCGGCCGACGTAGAGGTCGTGATCGCGTGATTGTTACGCTTACCCCCAACCCGAGCCTTGACCGCACCATCGAGCTGCCCGGCGCACTCGTTCGCGGTGAGGTGCAGCGGGCCGTGACGGCGCACCAGGAGCCCGGCGGCAAGGGCGTCAACATCTGCCGTGCCCTCGAGGCATCCGGAGTGAAAAGCCTCGCCATCCTTCCCGGCGACGCCGCCGACCCGGTGCTGCTGGCTCTTTGCGCACAGCACATTCCGCACCTCGGGCTGCCGATCGGGGTGACGCTGCGCAGCAACGTGGCCATCACCGAACCCGACGGCACCACGACCAAGGTCAACGAGCCGGGCCCGGCGCTCACCGGCGCGCAGCAGGCCGACCTCATCGACCTCGTGCTGCGCCAGGCCGAGGGCGCCAGCTGGCTCGTTCTGGCCGGGTCGCTGCCTCCGGGCGTGCCCGCCCCGTTCTACGCCGACCTCACCCGCAGCCTGCGCGCCCGCTTCGGCGCCGCCGCGCCGAAGGTGGCCATCGACTCCTCCGGGGAGCCGCTGTCGGCAGCCGTCGCCGCCGGCCCCGACCTGCTCAAACCCAACGCCGACGAACTCGCCGAGCTCACGGGCATCTCCGACCCCGGCAGCCTCGAAGCCGACCCGCACCTGGCCGCGCGGGCCGCGCAGACCCTCATCACCGCCGGTGTCGGCGCGGTGCTGGCCACGCTCGGCTCCAAGGGGGCCCTGCTGGTCACGGCCGCCGGGTACTGGCTCGCGCAGAGCCCTCCCATCGTGGCTGTCAGCACCGTCGGCGCGGGTGATTCCGCCCTCGCCGGCTACCTGCTCTGCGCCGACACCGGAGCCGGCCCCGCCGAATGCCTGCGCCAGGCCGCCGCCCACGGCGCCGCCGCCGCCTCCCTGCCGGGATCCACCGTCCCGGCCCTCGAACAGACCAATCCCAGCGTCGTCACCGTGACGGCCTTTCCCACCCATCCAAAGGAGGATGACCAGTGAGTGCACTGATAACGCCGGGGCTTGTTGCTCTGGACAGCAACCTGGGCACCGACCCGTCCAGCGTCATTCGGCACCTCGCCGAACTCGTCGTAGCGGCCGGACGCGCCACCGAGGTCGACGGGCTCTACGCCGATGCCCTTGCCCGCGAGAACAAGACCGCCACGGGCATTCCCGGCGGACTCGCCATCCCGCACTGCCGCTCCAGCGCGGTCACCGAACCCACCCTGGCCTTCGCCCGGCTGTCCAGCCCGGTCGACTTCGGGTCGAAAGACGGCCCCGCCGATCTGGTCTTCTTCATCGCCGCCCCCGAGGGCGCCGATCAGCAGCACCTCAAACTGCTCGCCAAGCTGGCCCGCTCGCTCATGAAGAAAGACTTCACCGCTGCGCTGCGCGCGGCCACGTCGCCGACCGAGATCGTCGAACTCGTCGCCGCCGTCGTGGCACCGGTGCCCGTCGCCGCGGGCGGTGTGCCCGTCGCCGCGGGCGGTGTGCCTGACACCGGCACAGGAACCGGCGCCCCCAGCGCGACCAAGCGCATCGTGGCCGTCACCGCCTGCCCCACCGGCATCGCGCACACCTACATGGCAGCGGATGCGCTCGTCGCCGCCGCCAAAGAAGCCGGAATCGACCTGCAGGTCGAAACGCAGGGCTCGGCCGGGGCCACCCCGCTGCCCGCCTCCGTGATCGCGGCGGCCGACGCCGTGATCTTCGCCGTTGACGTCGACGTGCGCGGCCGGGAACGCTTCGCCGGCAAACCCGTCATCAGCTCCCCCGTGAAGCGTGGCATCGACGAACCCGCCAAGATGATTCAGGAGGCCGTCGCGGCCTCCGAGAACCCCAACGCCCGCCGCGTCGCCGGCGGCGGGGCGGTCGCCGACGACTCCACCGAGGCCAACGAGCACTTCGGCCAGAAAATCAAGCGCGCCCTGCTCACCGGTGTCAGCTACATGATCCCGTTCGTCGCCGGTGGAGGGCTGCTCATCGCCCTCGGGTTCCTGCTCGGCGGTTATCAGATCACCGAGGTGGCCGATGACGTGGTCATCAACAACAGCCTCTGGAACCTGCCCGAAGGCGGCATGCTGGCCTATCTCGGCGCCGTCTTCTTCAAGATCGGGGCCCTGTCGATGGGCTTCCTGGTTCCGGCCCTCGCCGGGTACATCGCCTTCGCCATCGCCGACCGTCCCGGCATCGCGCCGGGCTTCGTCGCCGGCGCTGTCGCCGGTTTCATGGGCGCCGGCTTCCTCGGCGGCATCGTCGGCGGACTGCTCGCCGGCGTCGTCGCCGCGAGCTTCGCGCGTCTCTCCGTGCCGCGCTGGCTGCGCAGCCTGATGCCCGTGGTCATCATTCCGCTCGTCGCATCCATCGTGGCGTCGGGCCTGATGTTCCTCGTGCTGGGTGGGCCGATCGCAGCCCTCACCGTCGCCCTCGGCGACTGGCTGAACAGCCTCACCGGTGCCTCGGCCGTTCTGCTCGGTGTCATTCTCGGCCTCATGATGGCCTTCGACCTCGGTGGCCCGGTCAACAAGGTGGCCTACGCCTTCGCCGTCGCCGGCCTCGGCGCGGCGACCATCGCAGACCCGGCCCCGTGGCAGATCATGGCCGCGGTCATGGCCGCCGGCATGGTGCCGCCGCTCGCGATGGCCCTGGCCACCGTGATCGACAGGCGCCTGTTCAGCCTCGCCGAGCGCGAGAACGGCAAGGCCGCCTGGCTGCTGGGCGCGTCCTTCATCTCTGAGGGTGCCATTCCGTTCGCCGCCGCCGACGTCTTCCGCGTCATCCCGGCCAGCATGATCGGCGCCGCCGTCACCGGCGGTCTGACCATGATGTGGGGCGTCATCAGCCAGGCGCCGCACGGTGGCATCTTCGTGTTCTTCGCCATCGACAACTTCCTGCTCTTCCTGCTCGCCATCGTCATCGGAACGGTCATCTCGGCCGTCATCGTGGTCGCGCTCAAGCGCTACGCCGTGCGGCGGCCCAAGGTCGGCGCCGAGCAGAGCGAACTCGTCACCGCGTAGAGTCAGCCCTGCACCCGGGCCACAGCGCCCCGCAACACCCCGCAACACCACCCGGGTGGCCGCGACAACGTCACGGCCACCCGGTACCATTCAGCACACGCCTATTCAGCACACGCCAGTCACGATTCGCATGAGAAGTGAGGTTGTTCCGTGCCGTCACGTTCAGGACAGACCCAGTCCAGCCAGACCACATCCGACACTCCCCCGGCCGAGCCGACCGCGGCGCACAGATTCTCCGGGGTCGGGGTCACTCCGGGGCGCATCATCGGTGTCGTGCGACAGATGCCCGCACCGGTGGGCGAACCGCCCGCCGGCGAGCAGCTTTCGCCTGACCACACCCCCGAAGAGGCCGGCGCCGCGTTGCGGGTCGCCTCGAAGGCCGTGCAGGCCGAGCTCAAGGGCCGCGCCGCGGGCGCCGCGGGCGCCAGCAAGGCCGTGCTCGAAGCGACCGCGCTCATGGCCGCGGACCCCCTGCTCATCAAGGGCGCCGTCAAACTGATCAACAACTCCGGTCTCAGTCCGGAACGCGCCATCTGGGAGGCCGGCGCATCCGTGGCCGAGATGCTGCACAACCTCGGCGGATACATGGCCGAGCGCGCCGCCGACGTTCTCGACGTGAGAGGCCGCATCGTGGCCGAACTGCGCGGCATGCCCGCGCCCGGCATTCCGCTCTCGAACACCCCCTTCATTCTCGTGGGCGAAGACCTCGCCCCGGCCGACACGGCCACCCTGAACCCCGACATGGTGCTCGCCCTCGTCACCTCGAGCGGCGGCCCGCAATCGCACACGGCGATCATCGCGCGAGCCCTCGGCCTGCCCGCCGTGGTTGCCGCGGCCGGCGTCGAGAACCTGGCCGACGGCACCGAAATCTTCGTCGACGGTGCCGCCGGCATCGTTCTGGTGGGCCCCGGCAACGCCGAACGTGAGGCCGCCGACGCCTGGACCACCACCGCAGCCGTGCTCTCGGTATTCGACGGCACCGGCCGACTGGCCGACGGCCATCTCGTTCCGCTGCTGGCCAATGTGGGCGGCGCCGCCGACGCCGTGAAGGCCGCGGCCGCCAACGCCGAGGGCGTCGGCCTGCTGCGCACCGAATTCTGCTTTCTCGAACGCGAGACCGAACCCAGCCTGGCTGAGCAGGTCACCGCCTACCGCGGCGTCTTCGACGCCTTCCCGGGCAAGAAGGTCGTTGTGCGCACCCTCGACGCCGGTGCCGACAAACCGCTGCCCTTTCTCACGGATGCCACGGAGCCTAACCCCGCCCTGGGTGTGCGTGGCTACCGCACCGACTTCACCTCGCCCGGCGTTCTGGAACGCCAGCTGCAGGCCATTGCCCAGGCCGCGGACGGCACCGAGGCGCAGGTCTGGGTGATGGCCCCGATGATCTCCACCACCGATGAGGCGGAGCACTTCGCCGGCCTCTGCGCCGCAGCCGGCCTGCAGACGCCCGGCGTGATGGTGGAGGTGCCCTCGGCCGCGCTGATGGCCGCGAGCATCCTCACCCACGTGGACTTCGTGAGCCTCGGCACCAACGACCTCACCCAGTACGCCATGGCCGCCGATCGTCAGCTCGGGACTCTCGCCGCGCTCAACACGCCGTGGCAGCCCGCCGTGCTGCAGCTGATCCGCCTGACCGCGGCCGGAAGCGTGGCGGAGGGCAACCGTAAACCCGTCGGTGTCTGCGGTGAGGCCGCGGCCGATCCGGCCCTGGCCGTGGTGCTGGTGGGCCTGGGCGTGACGACGCTCTCGATGAGCGCCCGATCGCTCAGCGCCGTCGGTGCCGTGCTCGCCAGCGTCACCCTCGAACAGGCCCAGGCCATAGCCGCACTGGCCTTGTCCGCCCCCACCGCCGAGCAGGCCAAACTGCGCGTGCGGGCCGAGCTGCCCCTTCTGGAACAGCTAGGCTTATAAGTTTAGATCCGCCGCATCACCAGTTTTCCCCGCTTCACCCGCTTCACCCGCTTCACCCGCTTCCCGAATTTGGAGGACTCATGTCCGAACGTCACGTCACCATTGCCAGCCGTGTAGGCCTGCACGCCCGTCCCGCCGGAATCTTCGCCGAAGCCGTCGGTGAGTTGCCCATCGAGGTCACCATCTCGATGCACGACGAAACCGCCGAAGACGCCATGGATGCCTCGAGCATTCTCTCGCTGATGAGCCTGGGCGCCGCTCACGGCGACGTCGTCGTGCTGCGCGCCGAGGGCGACGGCGCCGACGAGGCGCTCGACGCCCTGGTGAAGATTCTCGAAACCGACCTCGACGCCGAATAGCCCGGCTGCACGGCGTCAGTCGTGCGGGCGGTACTCGTACCGGCGTCAGTCGTGCTCGGTGAGGGTGATGAACGCGCTGAGCTGTGCGAGTCCCGCCACGCTGGTCGGCAGCGCCTGGGTGATGCCCGGGGAGTAGACGAGGTACGCCGCCCACTGCGCCCGGGAGATCGCCACGTTGAGCCGGTTGGCCAGCAGCAGGAATTCAAGGCCGCGCGGCACATCCTGGGCCGACGATGCGGCCAGCGACACAATGGCCACGGCCGCCTCCCGGCCCTGGAATTTATCGACGGTGCCGACCGGCACCGTCGATAGGCCGGCCGCCAGCAACCGGTCGCGCAGCATCTCCACCTGCGCGTTGTACGGTGCCACGACGATCACGTCGGTCGGGGCCAGGGGCGCGGCCCGGCCCGCGACCGACCAGGCCCGACCGATCACGTCGCGCACGATCGCGACGACGGCATCCGCTTCTTCACGAGACGCCGTGGAGTTTCCGCGGTGCGACACGGGCAGCGCATGCAGCCCCGGGCGCACGCCGTCCAGGTCCCGGTCGGAGGGGTGGGAGCGCAGCAACCCGTCGTAGGACAGCTCGGACACGGCAGCGCAGACCCGTTCGTGCATGCGCCAGCTCGTGGCCAGAAAATACCCGAACTCCGCCGGAAGCACTTTGTGCCCGTCACTGAGCCAGCCGAGCGCGGATTCGTCGACCGGTTCCGGGTGGGTGCCCTGACTCACCTGCGGCAGCTGCTGCGGGTCGCCGAGCAGCAGCAGCCGTTGGGCGCTCACCGCCGCGGCGATGGTGCTGGCGAGGGAATACTGGCCGGCTTCGTCGATCACGAGCAGGTCGAGGGAGCCCCGTTCCACCCGGCCGGCATTGCTGAAGTCCCACGCGGTGCCGCCCACCACGAACCCGCCGGATTGACGGGTGAAGGGCGCGAAGCTCTTGGTGTCCAGGGGCGTCCACGGCACCGGCTTCTTCTCGTCACCCGATTTGGCCTTCTTGCCGACCCGGTCGGGGTGCAGCCCCGCCGCGGCGCCGGCGGTGATGATGGCCCGGAGCATGTTCTCCACTGCGGCGTGGGACTGGGCGACCACGCCCACGCTCCAGCCGTGGTTGACCACGAGGTCGGCGACCACCCGTGACCCCACGTAGGTCTTGCCGGTGCCGGGAGGCCCCTGCACGGCCAGGTAGGAGCTCCCGAGGGCGAGCAGGGTGTCCCGGATGGCGCCCTGCACGTCACCGTCGACAACCGGGGCGAGCCCGTTCGGCAGGCTCGTGCGCGGCGGCCGGCGACGCAGAACATCCAGGGCCGCATTCTCGAGCATCTCGGGCAGCGCGCCGAGTACGGCACGGCCCCAGTCGGCGATCGCGGCCACCTGGGTGCCCGGGTTGGGCGGGGTTCCCGGGGACAGCGCGATCGGCAGCTCCCGGTGGGTGGGAGCGTCACGCTCCAGAATCTCGGCGATCAGGTACACGGAGTCATCGGTGATCTCCACGATGGTGGCCTTGTTGTGGGCGGTGCGGGCGCCCGGCGTGGTGCTGCCGGTGATCGGCGGGTAAGGCTGACCGTAGACCAGGAACGGCTGCGCGCCGACCTTGAGAGAACTCCCCGGGGCGGCGCTGCCGGTGATGCTCAGCACCCGGCGATCCAGCGTCTGCCGGCCTTCCCGGTGCCAGCCCAGGTGCACGGCGGCCGACTCGACCACGAGCACGTCGCGGGTGTCGGCCCAGTCGTCGACGGGACTGCTGAGTCGGCTGAAGTGGTCCCACCAGAACGATTTCTGTTCCCGCCGGTGGTAGTCGATCGCGGCGGAGGCCAGGGCGAGGGCGGTCTGGTCGGCGGTGCGCTCCAGCGGCGACACGTTCTGCAGCAGCGTCATGAGCTCGAGGTACACCGGGTCGGGTTCGCGCACCGTGACCGCAAGCTGCAGCAGCGCGGCGTCCGCCACCGGTGTCACGTTCTCGGCCGCACGCTCCCGCAGCCACTGGCACAGTCGCAGCGTGGAGAGGCAGTCATAGGCGTTGTACCGGGCGATGTCGTCGAGCACCTGTTGCGCCGCCGTGCCGTGGCCGGCGGCGAGCAGGGCCCGGGAACGGGCATATTCGGCGATGGAATCGGCGGCGTTCGCCACGCCCTGCCGCTCGTCGTCGCCCATGTAGAGCGGTTCAAGCTTCTTGAGGGAGTAGCTGCGGCTGCCGATGAGCAGACCGCGGCGCACCACCGGGTACAGGTCCACCAGCACGTTGGCGCGCAGCAGATCGTCCACGGCGTCCTCGCCGACGCCGTGTCGGGCCGCGAGGGACAGCAGGTGTGTGCGCTCGTAGGGCGCGTAGTGGTAAATGTGCAGGTTGGGGTGCTGCTGCCGGCGTTCGGCGACGTAGGCCAGAAAGTCGATCAGGGCCTGACGTTCCTGGGCGTGGTCGTGGGCCCAGAACGCTCGAAAGGCGCCATCGCGGTGCACGAGCCCGAACAGATAGTCCAGGCCCCAGACCACCGCGGAATCGCCCTCCTGGTAGAGCGGGTCACCCTCGAAGTCGAAGAAGATGTCGCCGGCGTCGGGCGCGGGCAGCGCGGCCAGCACCGCCGGGTCGATCACCCGCC
>JAWOHA010000027.1:0-4122 GCA_046496385.1 Cryobacterium sp.
CCTCTCGCCGGTCGAGGCCCGCATCCTCGCTGGTCGAGGCCCGAGCTTGCGAGGGATCGAGACCCCGTAGGCCGAACTTCAGAGCCGGCTCCGGTATGCGTATCGGCTCACCGGGTCTCGATCCCTCGCAAGCTCGGGCCTCGACCGGCGAGGCGAGGGCGCCCGGCCCTATGCGATGGCGCCGTCGACGATGGCCTTCGCTTCCGCCTGCACGCGGGCCAGGTGATCGTCGCCGAGAAACGACTCGGCGTAGATCTTGTAGACGTCTTCGGTTCCGCTCGGGCGGGCGGCGAACCAGGCGTGCTCGGTGACGACCTTCACGCCGCCGAGTGCTGCGCCGTTGCCCGGCGCGGTGCTGAGCTTGTCGAGAATCTTCTCGCCGCCCAGTTCGGTGGCCGTGATGGCGTCGCCGTTGAGCTGGGCGAGGGCGGCTTTCTGCGCAGGCGTGGCCGCGGCATCCACGCGCGCGTACGACGGCGCACCGAAGTGCTCGGCCAGCTCCGCATAGCGCTGGCTGGGGGTCTTGCCGGTCACCGCGAGAATCTCGGCGGCGAGCAGGGCCAGAATGATGCCGTCCTTGTCGGTGGTCCAGACCGTGCCGTCAAAGCGCACGAAGCTGGCGCCGGCGCTCTCTTCGCCACCGAAGGCGACCGAACCGTCGATCAGGCCGGGCACGAACCATTTGAAGCCCACCGGCACCTCCCACAGGTCGCGGCCGAGGAACCCGGTCACCCGGTCGATCATGGTGGAGGACACCATGGTCTTGCCCACGGCGGCGTCGGCACGCCAGCCGCTGCGGTGCGAGTACAGGTAGTCGATGGCGACGGCCAGAAAATGGTTCGGGTTCATGAGGCCGGCGTCGGGGGTGACGATGCCGTGGCGGTCGGCGTCGGCGTCGTTGCCGGTGAGAATGTCGTAGTCGTCTTTGTGGGCCAGCACGGATGCCATCACCGACGCGCTCGACGGGTCCATGCGAATCTTTTCGTCCCAGTCCAACGTCATGAAACGCCAGGTCGGGTCGACGCGGGGGTTCACGACGGTGAGGTTGAGCTCGTAGTGGTCGCGGATAGCGCCCCAGTAGCCGACGCTCGCCCCGCCGAGAGGGTCGGCTCCGATACGGATGCCACTGGTCTTGATGGCTTTCATGTCGATGATGTTCTCGAGGTCGCGCACGTATTCGCCGCGAAAGTCGTAGGTCTCAACCGCGCTGGGTTCGCTCATTCTCACGTCGACGAGGCCGGCCGCGATGATCTCGTTCGCGCGCGCGGCGATCCACGAGGTGGCATCGCTGTCGGCCGGGCCGCCGTGCGGCGGGTTGTACTTGAAGCCGCCGTCGTAGGGCGGGTTGTGGCTCGGGGTCACGACGATGCCGTCGGCCAGGTCGCCGTTTTCGGCGCGGTTATAGGCCAGAATCGCATGGGAGAGCGAGGGCGTGGGAACGTAGTCGTCGAACTCGTCCACGAGCACGCGCACCCCGTTGGCCACGAGCACTTCGAGGGCCGTCGTGTAGGCCGGGCCGCTCAGCGCGTGCGGGTCGGTGCCGATGAACAGCGGCCCGGTGATGCCCTTCCCGGCCCGGTACTCCACGATCGCCTGCGTGGTGGCACTGATGTGGTTTTCGTTGAAGGCGGTGTTCAGGCTGCTGCCGCGGTGTCCCGAGGTGCCGAACGCGACCCGCTGGGCCGGCACCGTGACATCCGGTTTCAAATTGTAGTAGGCCTGCACCAGCCCCTCGACGTCGGTCAGGTCAGATTTCTGGGCCGGGGTTCCCGCGCGTTCGCTCATGAGCACAGTCTGGCACCCGCAGTAGGCTGGCAACATGCCAGAGACCCCCAATGTCACGTACAGCTTTCTCGGGCCGGTCGGCACATTCACCGGTTTCGCCCTCGCACAGGTGCCCGAGGCGGCAGGAAAACCGTGGCGGGCCGTGAACAACGTGGGGGAAGCCCTCGCCGACGTCGTGAGCGGACGCAGTGTGGCGGCCATGATCGCGATCGAGAATTCCGTGGACGGCGGGGTGTCCGCGACGCAGGATGCCCTCGCGAGCGTTCCGGGTCTGCGGATCGTGGGCGAATACCTCGTTCCGGTGAACTTCGTTCTGGTGGCACGCCCCGGAACGAGACTCGACGACGTGCAGATCGTGAATGCGCACCCGGTCGCATACGCCCAGTGCCGCACCTGGCTGGAGAAGAATCGCCCCGGCCACGCGCACATTCCAGCCTCGAGCAACGTCACCGCTGCGGTGTCGCTGCTGGAGAACAGCCAGGCCGACGCGGCCATCGCGCCGCCCGGAATCGAGCTGCACCACGACGTGGTCGTACTGGCCCGTGACATCGGCGACAACCCCAACGCGGTCACCCGGTTCGTGCTCGTGAGTCGCACCGAGGCGCTGCCCGAACCGACCGGCGCCGACAAGACCAGCCTGATCGTAGAGCTGCCCGAGGATCGCTCCGGCGCCCTGCTGGACATGCTGGAACAGTTCGCCACCCGTGGAGTGAATCTCAGCCTGATTCAGAGCCGCCCCATCGGCGATGCCCTCGGCCGCTATCGTTTCGTGATCGACGCCGACGGGCACATCAATGACGAACGCATGGCCGACGCGTTGCTGGGACTGCGCCGATCCAGCCCGGAGGTGATCTTTCTGGGCTCATACCCGCGCGCCGACAAGAAGCCGATCGAGTTCACCAGCCGCTACGACGACGCCATCTTCACCGAGGCTCGCCAGTGGCTGCGGGCCCTGCGCGGTGAGGTGCTGCCCGGCTGAGGTCGCCGTGCGGGCGGTGTTACGGAATCCGCACGATGAGGCTGCCCGGGTCGCAGTGCAGCCCCAGCCGGCGTACCCGGCCGAAGTCGTCGCCGTCGATTTCGAAGGCCTGCGGGTTCTCTACGACGATGCGAATGTCGTCGCTGCGCAGTGTGGTCATGACGCGTTCGTTGACCAACTCGGTGTTCTTGATCAGCCGCCTTCCCACCGCCGAGCGGCGCAGCACCCCGTTTTCCCAGGTCACGCGGCGCCAGATGGTCAGCCAGCCGAGCACGCCCTTGGGTTGCAGAACGGCGATGTCGAGAATGCCGTCGTCGACCAGGGCGTCGGGCAGAAACTGAATGTTTCCCGGCAGTAGCCCGCAGTTGGCGACCAGTACCGCGCTCACGTGCGCCGGGCGGTCGGTGCGTCCGCCGAGGCTGTAGCGGATGCGAAACGGCGTGGCTTTGGGGATCACCCGCATGCCGGCGTCGACGTAGGCCAGCCAGCCCAACTGTTTTTTCAGTGCCGGCCGGGTGGTGGCGATCATCTCAGCGTCGAGCCCGAGCCCCGCCATCACCAGGAAGGCGTGCTCGGTCACACCACCGTCGGCGGCGGTGATCGTGGCCACGCCCACGTCGATGGGGTGGTTCTGGCCGGAGAAGGCGATCCTGGTGGCCGCGTCCAGGCTGCCGAGCGGCAGCCGCAGGTTGCGGGCGAGCAGGTTGCCGGTGCCGCGGGGAATGATGCCCAGGGGCACCCCGGAACCGCGCAGCACCTCGGCGACGGCTCGCACGGTGCCGTCGCCGCCGGCGACGAGCACGCAGTGGGCGCCCTGGTCCAGGGCCTGACGGGCCGGGCCCTGGCCGGCATCCGCTTCGGTGGTGGAGAACCACAGCGTCTCCGCCCAGCCGGCCTGGGCCTCGGCGGCGCGCACGCTCGCGGTCAACGCGTCACGGTCGACCTTGATGGGGTTGTACACCACGGCAGCCTGACGCGGCGGGGGAGAGGAATTGAGATCGGCCACGAGGCTCAGAGTACCCGGTCGTGTCGCGTGCAACTTGTAGACTGGGATGCGTGATTGATCCGGTGCTGTTGCGAGAGAATCCTGACCTTCTGAAGCGATCCCAGAAAGCGCGGGGTGACTCCGTGGAGGCGGTCGACGAGGCGCTCGCCGCCGACGCGGAACGTCGCGCACTGATCACGTCGTTCGAGGCGTTGCGAGCCGAACAGAACCTGTTCGGCAAGACGGTCGCTGCAGCCGCGAAAGACGAGAAGAAAGCCCTCGTCGCCGAGGCGCAGAGCCTGGCCGCACGGGTGAAGGCCGCCGGTGTGACCGCGGCCGAGGCGGAAGCCCGCTTCGGGAGCGTCGTGAAGAC
>JAWOHA010000028.1:0-4311 GCA_046496385.1 Cryobacterium sp.
GCGCAACATTCGCCGTAAGGCCAAGGACGAACTCGACGCCCTCAAGAGCGACATCGGCGAAGACGAGTTGGGCCGGGCCGAAAAAGAACTCGAACTGCTCACCAAGAGCCACGTCGACACCATCGACGACGCTCTCAAACGTAAGGAAGCAGAGCTTCTCGAAATCTAGGGAGTGCCACCATGACGACACCTGACTCAGATTCCGGCACCGAGCCCCCCCACGAGCCCGGCGGTCGATCCCCACGACCCCGTGCCGGCGGGAGGGGTGCGCGGCGCGCGGAGCTGAAGGCACAGGTGCAGTCGACGCGGTCTGATTTTGAGCGCCAGGTGCAGTCGTCCAAGGCGGACTTCGAACGCCAGGTGCAGGCCACCTGGTCGCAGCTGGACAAGACCAACGAACGCATTGAGGCTCGCGCCGGACGCAACCTGATCCTGGCGACTCTGATCGGGCTGGTTCTCGGTCTGACCATGCTGTTCAGTCTCATTTTGATCAAAGAGCTCTTCCTGATCTTTGCGATCGTCATCGTGGTCATGGCCGTTTTCGAGCTCGCCCAGGCCCTGCGTCACGCCGGACTGAACGTTCCGCGCATTCCGGCCGTCATCGCCGCGGTCGCCATCGTTCCGACAGCTTTCTTCTTCGGCGCGACCGGTCAGTGGCTCGCGACCCTCGGCGGTATCGCCCTGATCGCCCTGTGGCGGGTTGGCATGCTGGCGATACCGTCACACCGGGCCAGCGCCCGAGTGGTCTGGGGTGACATCAGTGCGGGCATCCTGATCCAGGTCTACGTGGTGTTCCTGGCCAGTTTCGCCGTACTGCTGGTGGGCAAACCCGGAGGGGAATGGTGGACGCTCGCCTTCCTGTCCCTGGTCATCGCCGCCGATACCGGCGCGTACGCCAGCGGTCTGACGTTCGGCAAGCATCCGATGGCGCCGAGCATCAGCCCCAAGAAAACCTGGGAAGGCTTCATCGGGGCCGGTCTGGTCACCATGGTCGCCGGGGTGTTGCTGGCCGTGTACATGCTGCAGCAACCCTGGTGGTTCGGCGTGATCTTCGGCGGCGTCATCCTGCTCAGCGCCACGTTCGGCGATCTGGCCGAATCCCTGATCAAACGAGACCTCGGCATCAAGGACATGAGTTCCTGGCTGCCGGGCCACGGCGGCGTCCTGGACCGACTCGACTCGATCCTCCCCTCAGCCGGAGTGGCGTACATTTTGTACCTGATTTTCGCGTGACGCCGCCCGGTTTCGACTCTCAGGCCGCATCGGGAGAGAATGGACGCGTGCGAACCACTTTCACTCTCACCGACAAGAAGACCCGCGGGTACGTGGTCACCCAGGTCGACGACTTTCTGGCCCGGGCGCGCAGTGCGTATGATGACACCGCCGACGCGGCGGATCTCGTGGCCGACGCCGAGCTGGCGGCCGCCGACGTGCCGATCGCCATCGCGGTGAACCACCCCACCAGCCTTACGGCCCAGATCATCCGGCACACCGCGTTCGCCATGCACAAGGGCGGCTACGTGCCGGCCGAAGTGGATGCCGCACTGGAACGCCTCGAAGACGCTTTCGCTGCGCGGGAACGCGAGCTGGCCATCGCTGAGCTCGGCCCCGAAGCGTGGGAGGCACGGACCCAGGCCGCCGGCATGGTGATTCAGGCCCGACTGGAACGCCCGCGCGGCCACCGCTTCACGCGCACCAGCTTCTTGGTTGTCGGCTACCGCCGTGCTGACGTGGACCGCTTCGCACGCAGACTGGAGAGGTATTTCCGCGGTAGCGCAGACCTCACCCGTGACGAGGTGCGCACGGTCGTGTTCCGGCCCGAACGGGGCGGCTACCGTGAGGATCAGGTGGACGCGCTGCTCGACGGAGTCGTCGACGTCATGCTGGCGGTTCGCTGACGGGGGCCCACTTATCTGGGTGATCTGGCCTTTTTGGGTTACAGTCGGAACACTGTGGAAAAATTTACGAGAGTACTTGAGCCCAGAGCTACCCCGTCGCGGACACGAATTCGCCGAACCGGAGTGAGAACCCGAGCGACCCATCTGGTCTTCGCCTTCACCGCCGCCTCCGCCTTCGTACTCGTCACCGTCGTCGATCCGTACTCGGGGGCGACCGCCTCGCCGTATTTCCAGATCGCCGACCAGGCCGGCGCGGGGGACCGGTTCAACGGCGAAGACGCCCAGACGCTCGATGTCGCCGACGGTTTCACCAACACCGTCACTCGGGACGGCTTCATCGCCGAAGACATCCCGGAACCCGAGCCGGAGCCGGAACCCGTACCCGCTGTGGTCACGGCCAACACTCCCACCCCGCGGACTCCCGCCGCTCAGGCGCCCAGCTATCAGGCCCCCGCCGCCGCAATCCCCGACCCCGGGTCGGCGAAGGCGGCCGCCTACGGTGCCATCGCCGCTCGCGGCTGGGGAGAAGACCAGTACAGCTGCCTGGTGTCGCTGTGGCAGAAAGAATCCGGCTGGAATGTGGCCGCACTGAACAAGTCCAGCGGCGCGTACGGTATTCCGCAGTCCCTCCCCGGAAACAAGATGGCGTCGGCCGGCGCCGACTGGCAGACCAACCCCGCGACGCAGATCGAGTGGGGCCTGCGGTACATCACCGACCGATACGGGTCTCCCTGTGGCGCCTGGGCGAAGTCCCAGGCCTCCGGCTGGTACTAGCAAGCTGAACCTGACGCACGCGTAGACTGCTGGTATGGCGCGCAGCAACCGATCCCGGGGTCGCAAACCACTGAAGGACGAGGAGAGTGACCTGTCCCACCTTCTGGAGGGGTGGCGACGCAGTGAATCTCGCAGGGACGGACTCTGGCATGTTCAGCCGATCAAGGCATCTCAGTCCGTGAAAACGTACCTGTGCCCGGCCTGCCGTTTGCAGATCGCCGCCGGGAGCGCGCACGTCGTGGCGTGGCGCGGCGACGGGGTGCTCGGTGACGCCGCAGACCTGTCCAACCGCCGGCACTGGCACACCCACTGCTGGCGCATCACCTGATCCGTGGACCGGCACCCGCCGAGAACGGCACCCGAGGAGAACGACGTGAACCAGACCCCCACAGCACCCGGCACCGAGATTCGGGGCGGAATCGACCTGCCGGGCACGCGAGAGCGTGTGGAGTTGACCACCAGTGACGGTGTCACACTGGTTGGGGAACTGGCCACTCCGGCCGGCAGGCCGGCCGTCGCCACTCTGGTGACGCTGCACCCGCTGCCGACGGCGGGCGGCTTCATGGACTCTCACATTCTGCGCAAGGCCGCGGCACGGCTTCCCGCCCTGGCCGACCTGGCCGTGTTGCGTTTCAACACGCGTGGCACGAGTTCACCGCGGGGAACCAGCGGCGGGACCTTCGACGGGGGAGTCGCCGAACGCGCCGACGTCGCCGCGGCCATGCACTTCGTCGCCGAACGTGGCCTGCCGAACCCGTGGCTGGTGGGGTGGTCCTTCGGAACCGAGTTGGCCATCAAATACGGCCTGGAGCACCCGATCGTCGGCGCGATCCTGCTGTCGCCGCCCCTGCACCGGGCCACGGAGGCCGAACTGGGCGCCTGGGCTGCGGACTCCCGACGTCTCGTTGCCGTGATCCCCGAGCACGACGACTACCTGCGGCCTGACGCCGCCCGGCAGCGGTTCGCCGGGGTTCCGGAGACCCACCTGGTGGCCGTCGCCGGCGGCAAACACCTGTGGGTCGGAGAAGCCATGACCCGGCGGGTGCTGACCGAAATCGTGTCGGCGGTGCACCCGGAGGCCCTGCCCTTGCCGACCGAGTGGAACGGTCCGCTGGCGTCGTGAGACGCCCGGTGTCACTGCCGGGAACGCACTAGAGTTCGTTCTGGCGCGGGATCACAACCTGTTTGACGATCATGATGATCGAGGCCGCCACGGGAATCGCGATGAGGGCGCCGAGAACCCCCAGCAGACTGCCCCCGGCCAGAGCGGCGATGACAACGACCGCGCCGGGCACCGCGACGGCCCGGCTCATGATGTTGGGGCTGAGCACGTAGGCCTCAATCTGCATGTAGATCAGGTAGTAGATGGCGGCGACCAGAGCGGTCAGCGGCGAACTTCCGATGCCCGGGATCAGGCAGGTCAACACGATGATCACCGAGCCCGTGATCGTGCCGACGAGCGGGATCAGCGACAGGAGAAACGCGATGAGGGCCAGCAGAGCGGGAAACGGGGCGCCGATGATGTTCAGGAAGATGAAGCTGAGCACGCCGTTGCAGGCCGCCAGCCCGGCCTGGCCCACCACATAACGCCCCACGGCCGTGGTGATCTGTTCGCTGATATCGGCGAAGCTGGCCCGCT
>JAWOHA010000150.1:0-4505 GCA_046496385.1 Cryobacterium sp.
CTCCCGGACGACCCAACCCACGGTCGGGTCGTCCGGGAGCTTCAGGAGTGCTGATCGATCAGGGCAAAAGCTGCCGGCAGGTCGTCGGGAGTCTTGACGGCCACGCTGGGCACGCCCCGGAGCGCGCGTTTGGCCAGGCCCACGAGCGCGCCGGCGGGCGCCACTTCGATGATGCCGGTGACCTCCCCAGCGGCGAAGGACTCCATGCACCGGTCCCACCGTACTGAGGATGAGACCTGCCCGACGAGCAAATCCACAAAACGAGTGCCGTCGCTGATCAGTGAGCCGTCGCTGTTGGTCCAGATGGGCAGCGTCGGGTCGGTCACGGCCAGCTGCGCCGCAGCAGCGTGCAGACGGTCCGCCGCCGGCCGCATGTAACGAGTGTGAAAGGCGCCCGCAACGTTCAGGGGAATCACCCGTGCCCGGGCGGGCGGCGTCGCGGCCAGCTCCGCGAGGGCACCGGTGGCGCCGGCCGCGACGACCTGCCCGCCCCCGTTGAAGTTGGCCGCTTCGAGGCTGAGTTCGGCAAGTCGGGGTAGAAGATCGGCTTCGTCCCAGCCCAGCACCGCGCTCATGCCGGTCTCTTCGAGAGCGGCGGCGGACTGCATGGCCAGGCCGCGTTCCCTCACGAAGCGCAGCGCGTCCGGTGCGGTGAGAATGCCGGCACCGGCGGCTGCCGTGATCTCGCCCACCGAATGCCCGGCTATGCCGCCGACGGCGGCACGGCGTCCATCGGCAAGCAGCAGGTTGAGAGTGAGGATACCCGCCGCGACCAGGAGAGGCTGCGCGACGGCGGTGTCCCGGATGGTGTCGGCGTCGCTGCTGACACCGTGCGCGACCAGGTCGATGCCGGCCGCGTCGCTGAGCTCACGAAGCTCGGAGCCGATGAACGGCAGCCACGGTTCGAGGAATCCGGGAGTTTGAGAGCCCTGACCGGGGCATACGACGACAATCACGTCTCTAGTCTCCCAACCCGGTCGCGGGATCGGGTGTCGTGGATGCCCTAAGAATCTGAGAAAGGTTTGTAGTAAAACGCAAAGTCACCGGCGCCGACCGGTGCCGTCGTGGTCGCTGATAGACCCGATGATCAAAGCCGCCTGCAGGATCAGGGCCTCCCGGGCCCCGGTGGCGTCGTAACCGATGACCTCAGACACCCGCTTGAGGCGGTACCGCACGGTGTTGGGGTGCACAAAAAGTTCCCGTGCGGTTGCTTCCAGTGAGCGTCCATTGTCGAGGTAACACCACAGGGTGGTGAGAAGTTCCGTGGAATGGGCCTGCAGGGGGCGATAGATACGGTGGATGAGCGTGGCCCGAGCCAGCGGGTCGCCGGCGAGAGAGCGTTCAGGCAAGAGATCATCGGCCTGCACGGGGCGGGGCGCGTTGCGCCAGGAGCGGGCCACGGCGAATCCGGCCAGAGCAGCCTTGGCACTCTTGGACGCATCGACAAGGTTCGGCACCTCGTGCCCGAGCACCAGATGCCCGGGGCCGAAGATGGGCTCGAGTTGCAGGGCGATGTCCATGAAGGTGCGGCTGGCCTCGGTGGTGTCGCTGCCCTCCGGCGCGGCCGGACGGGCTCGCCCGATGACCAGCACCAGACGATTGCCTTGCACCCCGATGAGCACATCGGCTGCCATATGACGGGCGGAACGGCGCAGCTGGTCTACGTCGAGCATGGCCGGTGTGGTGCCCACCAGCACGCACACTTCGCCATGACCGTGCCAACCGAGGGCGGCGATACGGCTGGGCAGGTCGTCATCGTATTCGCCGCTGAGAATGGAGTCCACGACCAGCGCCTCAAGGCGGGCATCCCACAGCCCGCGCGCTTCGGCGGCGCGCGCGTACACATCCGCCGCCCCAAAGGCGATTTCGCGGCTGTACAGCAAGATGGCTTCACGCAGGGATTCACTGCCGTCTTTGACGCGTTCCTCCACGACTTCCACGGTCACCCGGATCAGTTGCAGGGTCTGCTGCAGGCTGACCGAGCGCAGCAGTTCGCGGGGTGCGGCGCCGAAGACGTCCGCCGCTATCCAGGGTGTGGATTTCGGGTCATCGAACCAGGAGATGAACGAAGTGATGCCGGCCTGCGCCACCAGGCCGACGGCGGACCGCCGGCCCGGTGGCATGTCGCCGTACCAGGGCAGCGTGTCCTCCAGCCGTTTGAGCGTGGTGGTGCACAGCTCGCCGGAGATGGTGCGCAGCCAGGCGAGTGTCTGCTCTTTGGTTTTCGGCGACAGTGCCACGACTGGTTAGCTCTCGCCCCCGGCAGAGCCGGTCGTGCCGGCCGTGACGTCGTGCAGGCGATAGCGTTCGATGGCTTGTCCGGCCAGGCCGGCGTCTACCTCACCGCGGCGGGCCAGCAGCTCCAGAGTACGCACGACCATCGACGGTCCGTCGATCTTGAAGAATCGTCGTGCTGCCGGGCGGGTGTCCGAGAAGCCGAAGCCGTCGGCGCCGAGCGTGGCGAAGTCTCCGGGCACGAACGGGCGGATCTGGTCGGGAACGGCGTGCATGAAGTCCGTCACCGCCACGAACGGCCCGGTAGCGCCGGCCAGCTTGTCGGTGACGTAGGCGGACTTCGGTGCGGCGTCGGGGTAGAGGAAGTTGTGCTCTTCCGCGGCCAGGCCGTCGCGACGCAGCTCAGACCAGGACGTGACGGACCAGACGTCTGCGGACACACCCCAGTCGTCGGCCAGCAGCTGCTGGGCTTCGAGGGCCCAGGGCACTGCCACGCCAGAGGCGAGGAGCTGGGCCTTCGGGCCGGTGCTGCTGGACTCGCTGACGCGGTGCAGGCCCCGCAGAATCCCCTCGACATCGACACCGGCCGGCTCGGCCGGCTGGATCTGCGGCTCGTTGTAGACGGTGATGTAGTACATCACGTTCGGGTCGACGTGCGAACCGCCATACATGCGTTCCAGGCCGTCACGAACGATGTGCCCGATCTCGTAGCCGTAGGCGGGGTCGTATGACACCACGGCGGGGTTTGTCGAAGCCAACAACGGAGAATGCCCATCGGCATGCTGCAGGCCCTCTCCGGTGAGGGTTGTTCGGCCGGCCGTCGCGCCGATCATGAACCCACGCGCCATCTGGTCGCCGGCGGCCCAGAGTGCGTCGCCGGTGCGCTGGAATCCGAACATGGAGTAGAAGACGTACACCGGGATGAGGGGCTCACCCTGGGTCGAATAGGTCGTGCCGACGTTCGTGAAGGCGGCCGCGGCACCCGCCTCGTTGATGCCCACGTGCAGAATCTGACCCTGCGGGCTTTCCTTGTAGGCCAGCAGCTGGGCGTGGTCGACCGAGGTGTAGTTCTGGCCGTTCGGGTTGTAGATCTTCGCGTTCGGAAAGAAAGCGTCGATACCGAAGGTTCGGGCCTCATCGGGAATGATGGGAACAATGCGGTTGCCGAAGTCCTTGGCGCGCACCAGCTCCTTGAGCAGGCGCACAAACGACATCGTCGTGGCGATTTCCTGGGTTCCGGATCCCTTTTTGGAGATCGCGTACGTGGAATCGCCCGGCAGGTTCACGGGAGTGTGCCGGGTGCGCCGCTCCGGCAGATAGCCGCCGAGCGAGCGACGACGTTCATGCATGTACTCAATGGCCTCGTCCTTGGCGCCCGGCGTGTAGTAGGGCGGCAGGTAAGGATTTTCTTCCAATTGCGCGTCAGTGATGGGAACGTGCATGCTGTCGCGGAAGGTCTTGAGGTTGTCGAGAGTCATCTTCTTCATCTGATGGGTCGCGTTGCGGCCCTCAAAGCTCGGCCCCAGGCCGTAGCCCTTCACGGTCTTGGCCAGGATCACCGTGGGCTGGCCTTTGTGCTCGGAAGCGGCCTTGAAGGCCGCATACACCTTGCGGTAGTCGTGTCCGCCACGCTTGAGGTTCCAGACGTCGTCATCGGTGTACCCCTCGACGAGCTTCGCGGCGCGGGGATCGCGGCCGAAGAAGTTCTCACGAACGTAGGCGCCGCTTTCGGCTTTGTACGTCTGGTAGTCACCGTCAGAGGTGACGTTCATGAGGTTCAGCAGGGCGCCTTCGGTGTCCTGCTTGAGCAGGTCATCCCATTCGCGGCCCCAGACGACCTTGATGACGTTCCAGCCCGCGCCGCGGAAGAAGCTTTCCAGTTCCTGGATGATCTTTCCGTTGCCGCGCACCGGCCCGTCGAGACGCTGCAGGTTGCAGTTGATGATGAAGTTGAGGTTGTCAAGGCCCTCATTCGCGGCGACTTGGAGCTGGCCGCGGCTTTCGACCTCGTCCATTTCGCCATCGCCGAGAAAAGCCCAAGCCGTCCCAGACCATCGTGGACCGCCGCGGCATCCAGGTCTCCCTGCTCGTAGAGCGGAAAATAGCCGTAGTCTCCGGTGAGAAAGGCGCGGCTGCCGGTGATTCCCCGTTGGGCCAGAAAGGGTCGATGAACGTGGCGCCGCGCCCGGTCCTGCTGCGCTGCCCGGCGAAGACCGAGGACGGGAACCTGCGGTACCTGGACTTCGTGGTCTACCGGCTCCAGTTCTCCC
>JAWOHA010000296.1:0-9418 GCA_046496385.1 Cryobacterium sp.
CGCGAACGACACCAGCGTGGTGGCCAATGAGATGTACACCCAGTTCAAAAATTTCGAGCTGGGCCGTTCGGCAGCCTTCGCGCTGGTGCTGTTCCTGCTGGTGCTGCCGATCGTCGTGTATAACGCCCGCCAGATCAAGAAGCAGAGGGAAATCCGATGAGTGCTGTATTGCCCGCAGAGCTTCCCATCGATCCCGCCACGAAACGTCAGCTGCGTCGAGGGGAACGCCGCTCGGAGGGATCAGTGGCACAGCGCACCAAACGGCGGCTGACCAGCCGGGGGGCGACGATCGCCGCACTGCTGATCGCGGTGCTCTGGACCGTTCCCACGCTGGGGCTGTTCGTGTCGTCGTTCCGCCCCGCACAGGAGGTTCGCACCACCGGTTGGTGGACGATCTTCGCCAACTGGGGTCTCACCACCGACAACTACACCGAGGCCCTCGCCGCCGGGAACAGCCAGCTCAACCTGGGTGGATCCTTCATCAACTCCATCGCGATCACCCTGCCGGCCACCCTGGTGCCGCTGATGGTGGCGAGTCTGGCCGCCTACGCTTTTGCGTGGATCGACTTTCGCGGCAAGAGCACCCTGTTCATCGGCGTCTTCGCGCTGCAGATCGTGCCGATCCAAATGGCGTTGGTTCCGCTGCTGCTCTTCTTCTCCCAGGGTGAGATCTTCGGGTTCCCGATGGTGGAATCCCTCGCCGCCGGCGGATACGCCCAGGTCTGGATCGCACACACCATGTTCGCGTTGCCGCTGGCGATCTACCTGCTGCACAACTTCGTGTCGGAGATCCCTGCCGAAGTCATCGAAGCCGCGCGGGTCGACGGCGCCGGTCATGGTCAGATCTTCTTCCGCATCGTACTGCCGCTGACCATGCCGGCGATCGCGTCGATTGCGATCTTCCAGTTTCTCTGGGTGTGGAACGACCTGCTGGTGGCGTTGATCTTCGCCGACGGCGCGGTCGCCCCGATGACCAAGCTGCTCGCCGAACTCTCCGGAGCCCGAGGCCAGGACTGGCACCTGCTCACGGCCGGCGCGTTCCTGTCGATCCTGGTGCCGCTGATCGTGTTCTTCGCGCTGCAGCGGTTCTTCGTGCGCGGGCTGCTGGCGGGGTCCACAAAGGGGTGACCCGCGGTCTCCGCGGTCGGCAACGACCGTGGGGTTGTGCCGGGTGGGGCCCTCGTCTGGCGGGCCCCGCCGGGTCACTAAAATAGGGTCATGAGTGCATCGCACGGTTCCGGCAGCTCCAGTCCGCGTCAGGCCGCCGGGTTCCGAGGGCGGGGCCGGGTCAGTGGCGGCGATACCGCCGCGCAGCGCGCCGAAAACGCTCAGGCGCCGCAGATCCCGAACCTGTTGCGGCGCATCATGGCCCTGTTCGCACCGTACAAGCCCACCCTGGTGGTGACCGTCGTGCTCGTGCTGGTCGGTGCCGCGCTGTCGGTGATCCCGCCGCTGCTCACCCAGAGAGCCTTCGACGAGGGCCTCTTTCCGTCCGGCGGCACACCCGACGTTCCGGTGCTGGCGTCGTTGGTGGGCATGATGCTGGCCGTGTACCTGATCTCGGCACTGCTCGGAGTGGCTCAGACGTGGCTCACGGCCACGGTGGGCAACTCGGTCATGGGCGCCCTGCGGGTGCGGCTGTTCACGCACCTGCAGTCGATGGAACTGAACTTCTTCACCAAAACCAAAACGGGCGTCATCCAGTCCCGGCTGCAAAACGATGTCGGCGGCGTCGCGACGGTGCTCACCAACACCATCTCCAGCGTGCTGGGCAACACCGTGACCGTGATCGCCGCGTTCGTGGCGATGCTGCTGCTCAACTGGCAGCTCACCATTGTGGCCCTCGTGCTGATGCCCATTCTGGTGTTCGCCCAGCGCCGGGTGGGTCAGGTTCGCGCCCGCATCGCCGGGCGCACCCAGGAGTCCCTGTCCGACATGACCGCCATCACCCAGGAGACCCTCAGCGTGTCGGGAATTCTGCTGTCCAAGAGCTTCACGCGTCAGCAGAACGAGATCGACCGGTACGCGGGCGAGAACGCCAACCAGGTGCGCCTGCAGGTGAGCCAGCAGATGAGCGGACAGTGGTTCTTCGCCACCGTGAGCATTTTTCTGTCGAGTATTCCGGCGATCGTGTACCTCGTGGCCGGGATGCTGATGTTCAACGGCACGACGGATCTGACGCCCGGCACCATCGTGGCGTTCACGACGGTGCAGGCCCGGCTGATCTTTCCGTTGCTCGGCCTGATGCGGGTGACCCTCGACCTGCAGACCTCGAGCGCGCTGTTCGCCCGCATCTTCGAATACCTCGACCTGACACCCACGATCAGCGATCGGTCCGGCGCCCGACCGGTGCCCACCGACGGCCCCGACCGCGGCCGGGTGGCCTTCGACGCGGTGAGCTTCGGCTATCCCGACGCCGACGAGGCGAGCCGCCCCACCCTCGACCGGGTCTCGTTCGAGATCGAGCCCGGCCAGTTCGCGGCGTTCGTGGGGCCGTCCGGGGCGGGTAAAACGACCGTGTCCTACCTGATCCCGCGCTTCTACGAGGCAAGCGCCGGCCGGGTGTTGTTCTCCGGCATCGATGTGCGCGATCTCCAGCAACAGTCCCTGGTGTCGCAGATCGGCATCGTGAGCCAGGAGACCTACCTGTTTCACGCCACGATTGCCGAGAACCTGCGCTACGCCAAACCCGAGGCGACGGATGCCGAACTCGAAGCAGCCGCGCGCGCCGCGAATATCCATGCCACCATCGCGTCGTTCCCCGAGGGGTACGACACCATGGTGGGGGAGCGCGGCTACCGGCTCTCGGGAGGGGAGAAACAGCGCATCGCCATCGCCCGGGTGCTGCTGAAAGACCCGCCGGTGCTGATTCTCGACGAAGCGACGAGTGCCCTGGATTCCATCTCGGAGAACGTCGTGCAGGCCGCACTCGACAGCGCCAGTCACGGCCGAACCACCATCGCGATCGCGCACCGCCTCTCGACCGTCGTCGACGCCGACGTGATCTTCGTGGTCGACGGCGGCGTGCTCGTGGAACGCGGCACGCACCGCGAACTGCTCGCCGCCGACGGGGTCTACGCGAACCTGTATGCCCGTCAGATCACCGTGTCGCCGGCCGCGCTGCCCGGCGAGTAAGCGGCTGTCTCGCCCGGTCTGGATCCTCGCAGGCTCGGCCTCGACCAGCGGGGAGGTTGCGCCGGGTCTGCACGGATCGAGCCAGCTCGTTCACCCCTCTCGCTGATCGAGGCGCGAGGTACGAGCGATCGAGATCTCGTCAGCTGGTCTTCGAACGCGTGTCGGGTCTGAAGGTCGGCTCACGCGGTCTCGATCGCTCCTTCGTCGCGCCTCGACCAACGGCTCTGTCGCGCCTCGACCAACGGCTCTGTTGCGCCGCGATCGGCGGGGCGTTCGTCAGGAGCGCTCGGCGAGCATGCGGGTCATGAGCCCGATCTCGGACTCCTGGCTTTGCACGACCGCGTCAGCGAAGGTGCGCACCGTGGAGTTGTCGCTGCGCGCGAGCAGCGCGTCGGCCATGTCGATCGCGCCCTGGTGGTGCGCGATCATGAGCGTGAGAAACTCGCGCTCCGCTGCCACACCGGACAGCGACTGGAGCTCGGTGATCTGCTCGCTGGTGGCGAGCCCCGGCATCGGCTCACCCGCGACATGGTCGGCGCCGTGGTCGTGAGAGTCGCCGGAACCGGCCCGGGTCATCCAGGTCATCGACGGTTCCAGGCTCGCCTGCGGGAGCCCCCAGAGCACCAGCCAGGCGTACATCTGCCCGGACTGCTGGCCCTGCGTGCGGGTGATGTCGTAGGCGAGCAGCCGGGTGGGTTCGTCGGCGGTGCGATCGCGGATGATCAAGGACAGTTCGACACCCTGGTCGTGGTGCACCTGCATGTCGCGGGAGAACCCGGCCTCCGCGCTGGTGGTGCCCGGCCTGGCGTCGCCGAGGGTGCTCAGGCGCCCGATGGAGAACGCGGCCAGGCCCACGATCACGGCCGTCACCAGGAGGGCGATCAGAACGGTGCCCCGGCCGACCGATTTCTTCACGGTCGCCGTGGTCGGCGGGGCGGCCGGGGCAGAGGACTCCAGCGGGGCATCCGGGTAGCTCATGGTGTGGGGTTACGCCTTGCCGGGGGCGTCGATCGCGCCGCTGCAGGGAGCGCCGGGCTCGGGAGCGTTGGCGCTCTTCCAGAACTCTTCGAAGAACGCGCCGAAGCGTGGGTCGGCGGCCTCGTCGAGCTGCAGCTGGCTGTTCCAGCCGCTGACCACGATGCTCGAGGGCAGATCCTCAAACGGGGAGAGAATCACGTAGCTGGAGGGGAGCTGTTCCTTGATGGTCTCGAGCTCGGCGGTGCTGATGCTCGGGTCGTAGGTCACCCACAGCGCGCCGTGCTCAAGGGAATGCACTGCATTCTCGCTGGGAACGGGCTCGGTGTAGACGCCGCAGTTCAGCCAGGCGCTGGAATGCTCCCCGCCGGCCGGTGGTGTCTGCGCGTAGCTGACCGGCGTTTCTACGTGGTTGCCGCCGTTCTCGAAGAGCTCCACACCGTCGATGGAGGAACCGTCGCCGGTTCCGTTGCCGGCGTAGTTCGCGGCCTGGGGGGTGAGCACGATGGTCGTGATGACCAGCCCGACCACGGCGGCGGCAGCGACGGAACCCGCGACGATGCCGATGCGACGATTGCGCTTGATCTTCTTCTGGGCGCGGTGATACTGCTCGAGCTTCTGAGCGCGTTGAGCCGCACGCTGCGCTTTGACGCTGGCTTTGTTCACGGGGGAGCCGGGGTTAGGAGTCACAGGGGCCTCTCATCTGGGTGCACAATCTATTCGAACGTATCAGCGCGCCCGGTGTAACCCCTGAGCGGAGGTCTCAGCAGCTTCTCAGCCGCGATTCCGGCCCGGTCAGGGAGCCGTCGCCGGGCTAGTGTTAATGGCAAGAACGCCCCGGGCGCGGCCCGGGCTGGATGCGACACGAGAAACCAGGGGACGACTGCCGATGAAGATTGCCGATACCATTCTCGACCTCATTGGCGACACCCCGCTGGTGAAACTGCACAAAGTCACCGACGGCCTCGCCGCCACCGTGCTGGTGAAGCTGGAGTACCTCAACCCCGGCGGGTCGGCGAAAGACCGCATCGCGGTGCGCATCATCGATGCCGCCGAGCGCGACGGGCATCTCAAACCCGGCGGCACCATCGTGGAGCCCACCTCCGGCAACACCGGTGTGGGCCTGGCCCTCGTGGCGCAGCAGCGCGGCTACAAGTGCGTGTTCGTGCTGCCCGACAAGGTGGGCGAAGACAAACGCAATGTGCTCACGGCGTACGGCGCCGAGATCGTGGTGACACCGACATCCGTCGCCCCCGACGACCCCGAGTCGTACTACAGCGTGAGTGACCGGCTGGCCCGGGAGATTCCCGGCGCGTTCAAACCCAACCAGTACTTCAACCCCAACGGCCCGCTCAGCCACTACGAGAGCACCGGCCCCGAGATCTGGCGCGACACCGACGGCACCCTCACGCACTTCGTGGCGGGCGTCGGCACCGGCGGCACCATCACCGGCACCGGCCGGTACCTGCGCGAGGTCTCGAACGACACCGTGCGCATTGTGGGCGCCGACCCGGAAGGCTCGGTCTACAGCGGCGGCACCGGCCGGCCCTACCTCGTGGAGGGTGTGGGCGAAGATTTCTGGCCCGGCGCCTACGACCCCGCCGTGGTGCACGAGGTGATCGCGGTGAGCGATGCCGACAGCTTCGCCATGACCCGCCGGCTCGCCCTCGAAGAGGGCATTCTGGTGGGCGGCTCCAGCGGCATGGCCGTGGTCGCCGCCCTGCGCCTGGCCGCCACGCTCGGCGCCGACGACACCGTGGTGGTGCTGCTGCCCGACGGCGGCCGCGGCTACCTCGGCAAGATTTTCAACGACGGCTGGATGCGCAGCTACGGTTTCACCGACGCCCCGGCCGGGCACACCGTGGGGGACCTGCTCACCGGCAAGGCCGGCCGTCCGCCGTTCGTCTACGTGCACCCGGGCGACACCGTGCACGACGCCATCGAGACCATGACCGGCGGCGGGGTGTCGCAGCTGCTCGTGCTCAGCGCCACCCCGCCGGTGGTGATGGGGGAGGTGCTCGGCGCCCTCGACGAACGCGCCCTGATGGGGCGGATCTTCTCCGGCGACACCAAACTCACCGACCGGGTGAGCACCATCGTGGGCGACTCGCTGCCGCTGATCGGTGTGAATGAGCCCGTCGCCTCGGCGCGGGCCGCCTTCACCGACCACGACGCCCTGCTCGTGACCGACGGTGGCAAACCGCTCGGCGTGATCACCCGCCACGACCTGCTCACCTTTCTGAGCTCCTGAACTCCGAAACTCCGAAACAGCTCCCGTACACCGATTGACAAGAGGACTTTGATGACTGACACCACCGCCCAGAACTTCGACACGCTGGCCATTCACGCCGGGCAGGCCTACGACCCGACCACCGGCTCCGTTATCCCGCCGATCTACCAGACCTCGACCTACGTGCAGAACAGCATCGGCGACCTCAAGGGCGGCTACGAGTACAGCCGCGGCGGCAACCCCACCCGCACCGTGCTGGAGACCCTGCTGGCCGCACTCGAGGGCGGCAAGCACGGGCTGGCGTTCGCGAGCGGGCTCGCCGCGGAAGACACCATTCTGCGCGCCATTCTCGCGCCCGGCGATCACGTCGTGCTCGGCAACGACGTCTACGGCGGCACCCACCGACTGATCAACAAGATCCACGGTGCCTGGGGCATTCGCAACACCACGGTCGAGATGAGCGACCTGGCCGCCGTTGAGGCCGCCATCATCCCCGGTGAGAGCAAGATTCTGTGGGTGGAAACGCCGAGCAACCCGCTCATGAAGATCAGCGACATCGCCGCACTTGCCGAACTGGGGCACCGCCACGGCCTCGTCGTGATCGTCGACAACACCTTCGCCTCACCCGCGCTGCAGCATCCGCTGGCCTTCGGCGCCGACGTGGTGGTGCACTCCACGACCAAGTACCTCGGCGGACACTCCGACGTGCTCGGCGGCGGACTGGTCATCAACGACGACGACCTCGCCGAGAAGGCGACCTTCATTCAGTTCGCCGCCGGCCCTGTCGCGGCGCCGCTGGATGCCTGGCTGACGGTGCGCGGCATCAAGACGCTGTCGGTGCGCATGGAGCGCCACTCCAGCAACGCCCTCGCGATTGCGCAGCACCTGCAGGCGCACCCGGCCGTCGAGCGGGTCTACTACCCGGGCCTGCCCGAGCACCCGGGGCACGAGCTCGCCGCGAAGCAGATGAGCGCGTTCGGCGGCATGATCTCGATCGCATTCCGCGGCGGCGCGGCCGCGGCGCGCACCTTCGCGGAGTCGATGACGTTGTTCCAGCTGGCCGAGTCGCTCGGCGGCGTGGAATCGCTCGTGAACTACCCGGCCGAGATGACGCACGCCTCGGTGCGCGGCACCGAGCTGGAGGTCGCCGACAACATCGTGCGTCTCTCGGTGGGCATCGAAGACGTGCGCGACCTCATCGCCGACCTCGACGCCGCGCTGCCCGAGAACTAGCGTCTCGGGGCCTCCGTGCGACCTCGCTGGTCGGCTCACGCGGTCTCGATCGCTCGTGCCTCGCGCCTCGACCGGCGGGAGGGGTGAGCGCCGGCGCCGCGGCCGCGGAGGGCTCGGGTCTCCTGCGTCCTCGCTGGTCGAGGCCGAGCTTGCGAGGATCGAGACCGCGCAAGAGGATCTTCAGACGCACCACGCGGTCTCGATCGCTTCTTCGTCGCGCCTCGACCGGCGAGGGCCTCGCGACCTAGGACTCGCGGGAGAAGGCCGAAGCCCGGGCCACCTGGTCCGGAGTGGGGCGGATTCCGGTGTACAGCACAAACTGCTCCTCGGCCTGCAAGGCGACCACCTCGGCCCCGGTGATCACCGGGGTGCCGAGGGCCCGGGCGGCTTCGATGAGCGGGGTCTCGGCGGGGGAGGCCACCACGTCGAAGACCACCCGGGCGGCCCTGATCACCTCGGGGCGAAAAGCCAGCCGGGTCGCATCCGGTGAACCGGCCATGCCCCGCGGGGTGACGTTCACGAGCAGGTCGGCGGTCAGGTCGCCCACCTGGGAAACCCAGTCGAAGCCGTACAGGGCGGCCAGCCGGCGGCCGGTGACCCCGTTGCGGGCCACGATGGTGCCGCGGGTGAATCCGGAATCGTGCAGCGCCGCGGCGACCGCCTTGGCCATGCCGCCGCTGCCCCGCACGATGACCGACAGCTCGGGCGGCACGTCGTGCTCGCTCAGCAGGCGCCGCACCGCGGTGTAGTCGGTGTTGAACCCGGTGAGCACCCCGGCGTCGTTCACGATGGTGTTGACCGAGGCGATGGCCAGCGCGGAGGGGTCCAGGCCGTCGAGCATCGCGATGACGCTTTCCTTGTACGGCATCGACACGGCGCACCCGCGAATACCGAGACCCCGAACCCCGGCGATGGCATCGGCCAGATCATGGGGTGCGAAAGCCTTGTAGATGAAGTTCAGGCCGAGCTCATCGTAGAGGAAATTGTGAAACCGGGTGCCGAGATTGCTGGGCCGGGCCGACAGTGAGATGCACAGGGTCATGTCTTTGTTGAGGATGGGCATGGTGCCATTGTGGGCCCTTCGCCGGGGCATAATGGGCGTCAGTTCACAATTGTGACCGTACACACGCACACAAGGTCTTGCCATGCCGGTTGATTCTGCCAAGGGACGCGCGCCCAGCATCCGCGATGTGGCGCGCCTTGCCGAGGTGTCTCATCAGACCGTGTCGCGGGTGCTGAACGAACACCCGAGCATTCGGGATTCCACCCGGGCCCGGGTGCGGCAGGCCATGGAGGAGCTGCAGTACCGGCCCAATCAGGCGGCCCGGGCGCTGTCCAAGGGGCGCTCACGCACCATTGGGGTGCTCTCCGCATCGAGTTCGCAGTACGGTCCCCCCCGGTGCATTGCCGCGATCGAAGACGCCGCCCGGGAGCAGGGCTATTTCGTGGACACCGCGAATCTGGCCTCGGCCGATGCCGGGTCCATCGCCGAGGCCCTGGAACACCTGCAGGACCAGGCCGTGGAAGGTCTCGTGATCATTGCGCCGCAGGTGCGGGTTTTCGACGTGTTGGCCGGCATGACCCTCGATGTGCCGTACGTGAGCCTGCACTCCACCGGGGCGGAGGGGCCCGAAGCTCGGGCCGTCGACCAGGTCGCGGGCGCGCGGCTGGCCACCCGGCACCTCATCGAACTGGGCCACCGGGAGATCGTGCACCTGGCCGGGCCGCAGGACTGGATCGAAGCGGAGGCGCGCATGCGGGGGTTCCTCGACGAGATCGACGACGCGGAGCTGTCCACCCATCCGCCGATTCTGGGCGACTAGACGGCGGATTTCGGCTACTTCG
>JAWOHA010000054.1:0-2965 GCA_046496385.1 Cryobacterium sp.
CTTGTCTAACTTAGCCACCCACACAGCGCCTGTCAAATCCGCGTTTCGGCCGATTTCAGCAGCTGGTGGAAGCTCTAATTCTAGGTTCAAACCGAACGGTTCACAACCTGGAATGCGGTCCCGCTTGAGGCCGAAAAGCTAAGCAGCTTTCCGCACCTGTGGGGTACGTGTAATGACATTACGGGCATCCACGGGGCCCGTCAAAGGCCCCCGCCGCCCGGGCGTGTCGCACCCTGTCACCGACGCAGCACCACGCCGATGCGCAGTGAAGCCGACCCCGTGAACAACACCAGCAGGGCGAGCAGCACCATGACGCTCAACAAGGGCGAAACGACGGCATCGTTCACCAGCAGGGTCATGCCGAAGTACTCGTTGAGCACGCGGCCCGCCTCGGCGTTGCCGCCGGTGAGCTCAGACACGGAGTTCTCGGTGAGCGGCAGCCGAACGAGCATCGCGGCTTGGGAGAACGGCAACACGTTGAGGGTGTTGACCACCGTGGCAGAGAGCAGGCCCAGGGGCAGGTAGGCGCCGGCCAGAAAACCCACGACCGTGCCGACCACCGTGCTGAGGGCGCCGAAGGCCCCGGTCGATTTCACGAACGTCACCACGAAGGCGGACATGCCCGAGAACGTCAGGCTGAGCAACACGATGGCGGCGAGCGTCTGCAGCAGCTGCCATGCCGTTGCGGGCGGGTAGCCGGTCAGAACAAGGTAGAGCTGCCCAATGGCCAGAACCACCACGCTCATGAGCACGGCGATCAGGGCGCTGGAGACGAGGTACCCGGCAATGAGCTGCCACCCGCGCACCGGCGCGACCAGAAAATCCTTGTACCGGCCTGAAGCACGGTCTTGCACAAAAGTAGCGAGGCCGGCGATGCCGGTCGTGACGGTGGTGATCATGACGATGCCGGCGAACACCCACGAGCTGACGAACCATTCGATGTCCGCGACGGATGCGGCAGGGAGCTGCTCCTGCAGGGTCTCCACCTGCAAGCCCCCGAGGAACGCGACGTAGAGCAGAAAAAGCACCAGGGCTGCAAGCAGGGAGAGGGCAACCGCACCGATGTCGCGAAAGAACACCTGCAGGTTGCGGTGAACGAGGCTGCGCACGCGTCTCATAGTCCCGCCCCCGGCGTGGTCACGCGCAGAAAAACCTGGTCCATGGTTCCGTTACGAATCTCGAGGTCTTCGATCTGGTCGCGAAGACGGTCGACCAGGCGCAGCGCATCCGCGGTTCCGGCGACCTCGGCCGACACGGTGAGGTCGCTGCGCGTGACGTTCAGTCCGAGCGCTGCGAGTGCCGCATCCACCGCAGCGGTGTCGACCGTGCGGCCGAGCCGGATGGTCACCACCGTGCTGGAATAGCGGCCACGCAGCTCGAGCGGGGTGCCGGATGCCACGGCGCGGCCCTGCTCGATGATGAGCACCTGGCCGGCATTTTCGGCTTCTTCCATGTAGTGCGTGGTGAGAAAAACTGTGAGGCCCTCAGACTCCCGCAGTTCGGCAATCGCGCTCCAGACGTTTTCGCGGCTGTGCGGGTCCAGGCCGGCTGTGGGCTCGTCAAGGAACAAGACCGAGGGGTGGTGGAGCAGCGCCCGCGCCATGTCGGTGCGGCGTTTCTGCCCTCCGGAGAGGGTGCCGTAACGGCGATCCAGAAAGCCCTCGAGGTCGACGACGGCCACGAGCTCGTCGATGCGTTTCTTCAGTGCGGATTCCGACAGCACGCCGTAAAGGCCGGCGCGCAGGCGCAGGTTTTCCCGTGGTGTCAGCAGAGGGTCCAGCACTGAGTCCTGAAAAACCACGCCGATATCGGCCTTGATGCGCGCGTCATCGCCCCCCACCCGGTTGCCGTTGATCATGATGGTGCCGGCGTCGGCCCGCAACGTTGTGGTCATGCAGGAGATGGTTGTGGACTTGCCCGCCCCGTTGGTGCCGAGGAACGCGAACACGCTCCCGGCTTCCACCTCGAAGGACAGGTCATCGACGGCCCGCACCCGGCCGAACGACTTGGTGAGATGCTCAACGCTCAGCACGGCTACCCTCCCGGCGGAACCGGTCACTGGCGGGTTCGCACGCTCCTCAGGCTAGCGTCTGGGGCGCGGTGAGCTTGCCGTCACGAATCGTGGCGACCGCATCGGTCAGGGGCACGAATTCAGTGTCATGGGTGACCATGACCGTGGCGACGTGAAAGTCGTCGGTGACGCGGCGCAGCAGCCGCACGATGGATCCGCTGCGTTCGTGGTCCAGGGCCGCGGTGGGTTCGTCAACGAGTAGAACCTTGGGATCGTTCATCAGGGCTCGGGCAATGTTGACCCGTTGACGTTCGCCGCCCGAGAGCTGATGCGGGCGCTTGTTGGCACTGGAGCGGAGGCCCACGATGTCGAGCAGCTCTGCGGCTTTCGCGCGAGCAGCCGTGATGGATTTTCCGCGCAGGTGATCACCGATGATGAGTTGTTCCGCAGCGGTCAGCGACGCGAGCAGATTGGGTTGCTGAAAGATGATGCCGACCGTATTGCGTCGCAGCGCGGTGAGTTCCCTGTCTCGAAGGCCCGTGGTGTTGGTACCGTCGATGCAGACCAGTCCGCGGGTCGGCCGCACCAGGGTGGCGGCAGCGGCCAGAAGACTGGATTTTCCCGACCCGGAGGGCCCGACCAGGGAGATCATCTGACCGGCCTGCACCGTGAGATTCACGCTGTCGAGGGCGACCAGGGTTCCGTCGCCGTCCGGGTATTCCAGGGTGACGTTGACCAGGCTCAGAGGCCCGTGGGCCACGGTGCGGGGAATGGTGTTGCGGGAGGGCGTCGACCTTGGTGACACGGCTCACGGCCAGTGCCGCGCCGACCAGGCCGAGGGTGATGATGCCGAGGATCGGGAAGAGCGTTGTGGCGGGGCTGACGAGAAAGGGAGCCACCTGAGCCGCGAAGAATCCGCCGATGACACCGATCCCACCCCCGATTCCAGCCCTG
>JAWOHA010000106.1:0-15418 GCA_046496385.1 Cryobacterium sp.
CAGCTTCCCCTTCTTGAACACATGAATTTCTAAGGCAATCTAGAATACTTGTTTTTCCATGGTCCACATGCCCGCAGACTGTGACTATTGGTTGTCTAATTTTTTGTTCCATATCTTAAGGAGAAAGAGAGTATTTTTAATATTATTCTTTAGTATTAAGATAATTTTCTATGTAACATTCTAAATGTCCTTGATAAGCATCCAGTCTATTAACCAAAACATCAATGTTTTCTCGAATTTTTGGAAACCATGCAGAAATCATTATTACTTTTGGCGGGGCATGGATGCTGATGGTCTCCAGGTCGAGGAGCTCGACTCCGGGAACGTCGATGACGTCGGGGTCCACGTTGCGCGGCAGCCCGAGGTCGATCACGAGCTGCGGCGGGGCCTCGGGAGCGTTGTCGGCGGGGCACAGCTTGGCGGCGGGTCCGGCCGCGGCGGCCGTGTGCCGGGTCACGCCGGCGGCCTGCCGGCCGGAGACGATGAGGGCCGCATCGATGACATGGTCTTCCCGCATGGTGCAGGTCACAACGAGATCGGCGGTGGCCACGGCCGCCGCGAACTCCGCCTCGGCGACGGCAGCGATGCCATGCGATGTCGCAAAGCCCAGGGCGCGCCCCGACGGCGAGTACACGCGCACGTTCTCGGCGCCGCGGTCGCGCAGGGCGGCCAGCGAGGCGCCGGCGTACCGGCCCGTTCCCACCAGCAGCACGTTGGCCGCCGACCAGTCCGGAACCCGGCTTTCGGCCAGTTCAAGGGCGAGGCGCACGATGGAGCGGCCGGCCGAGCCGATGCCGGTGCGGTTCTTGATGCCCCGGGAGGTCTGTGAGGCGCGCTGGAACAGGCGCTCCAGCTCGGGGCTGGTGGTGCCGTCGGCGCGAGCCTGCTCGAGGGCGCGCCGCACCTGACCGGCAATCTCGCCCTCACCGACCACGACGGACTCAAGGCCGCTCGTGACGGCGAACAGGTGTTCGGCCACACCGTTGCCGTGGGTGAGCTGCAGGTTGTCCCGCAGGGTGTCGGCGCCGACACCCGTCGAGGAGCTCACGGCGTCGATCGCGGCGTACACGGCCGGCAGCGGCGACACGCCGTAGGGCTCATCGAGGTCGAGGTAAGCCTCGAAGCGATTGCAGGTGGCGACGATCACGGCGCCGGTGAGCTTCTGGTAATCCTCCACCATGAGGCTGGCCGAGGCGCCGGCGCCCACAGAAAGCTTCTCCAGCACGTCGAAGGTGGAGTTCTTGTGGCTCGCGGATAGACAAATCAGCACTCTGCGATTCTATGCGATGTAGTACCCTCAATTCGACTGAGCCCGGGTCGGGGTGAATCGTCAGTGCACAGAGATCTTTGACACACTGATAACTGTGAACCTTGATGCGCAGCACCCCCTCAGCACCGGCCTGACTGCCGACTCCCGCCTCATTCAGGCCTACCAGGGCATCCGTCCCGCGGTGACGCCGGTCTGGTTCATGCGCCAGGCGGGGCGGTCGCTGCCCGAATACCGCGAGCTGCGGGTGGGAACGCGCATGCTCGACGTGTGCCTGGACCCCGAACTGGCCAGTGAGATCACGCTGCAGCCGGTGCGCCGCCACAACGTGGATGCGGGCATCTTCTTCAGCGACATCGTGGTGCCCCTCAAGCTCGTCGGCGTCGACGTGGAAATCGTTCCCGGCCGCGGCCCCGTGCTGGGCAAGGCCGTGCGCACGGCCGCCGACGTCGCCGAACTCATCGCCCTCGACCCGGCACAGCTGGACTCCGCGCTGACGCCGATCACCCAGGCGGTGCGCCGCGCGGTCGCCGAGCTCGGCAGCACCCCGCTCGTGGGGTTCGCCGGTGCGCCGTTCACCCTCGCCGCCTACCTCGTCGAGGGCGGCCCCTCCAAGGACCACATTCACGCGCGTACCCTCATGCACGCCGACCCGGATGCCTGGGCCGCCCTGATGCGCTGGACCGCCGACGTGACGGGCCGCTTTCTGCGCGCCCAGGTGCTCGCCGGCGCCAGCGCCGCCCAGCTCTTCGACTCCTGGGCCGGCTCGCTCTCCCTCGCCGACTACAGCCGTTTCGTAGCCCCCGCGTCCACCGCCGCCCTCGGCCACGTGCGCGGCCTCGGCTACGCGGCAACGACCGGGGCCGCCGAGGCCCGCACGGTGCCGATCGTGCACTTCGGGGTGGGTACCGGCGAACTCCTGCAGGCCATGCACGCCGTCGGCGCCGACGCGGTCGGCGTGGACTACCGGGTTCCTCTCGATGAGGCCAACCGTCGCCTGGGCGGCACCGTGCCACTGCAGGGCAACGTGGACCCGGCGCTGCTCTCAGCGCCGTGGCCGGTGCTGGAGGCGCACGTGCGGGATGTCCTCGAGCGCGGCCGGTCGGCGCCCTCCCACGTGCTCAACCTCGGCCACGGGGTTCCGCCCGAGACCGACCCCGACGTGCTCACCCGCATCGTCGACCTCGTGCACGCGCACACCGACGGCGAATGACCCCGGTCACCCCGGCGGCGCCCGTCGATGTGATCGTGATCGGCGGTGGTGTCGCCGGACTGGTCGCCGCGCGGGAATGTGCCCGCATCGGCCTGAGCGTCACCGTGCTGGAAGGAACGGACGCCCTCGGCGGCCCGGTCGCGGGCCATGAGCTCGCGGGCCTGCACCTCGACAGCGGCACGGAGAGCTTCGCCGTGCGCGGCGGCACCGTGTCGGCCTTCATTCAGGACCTCGGCCTGACCGAAGCCGTCGTGTCGCCCAACCCGGTCGGCGCCTGGCTGCACCTGCCCGCCCTGGATTCCCGGGCGGGGACGGCCGCCGTGAGCGTGCCGCTGCCCAAGGCCGGGGTGCTCGGCATTCCCGGGTCGCCGCTGGCCGACGACGTGCGGGCCGTCATCGGCTGGCGCGGTGCCCTGCGCGCGTACCTGGACCGGATGATGCCCATGGTCACGATCGGGCGGGCACACAGCCTCGGTGACCTGGTGCGCAAGCGCATGGGGGACCGGGTGCTGCAGCGCCTCGTGGAGCCCGTCGCCTCGGGCGTGTACACCGCGTCCTCGGTCGACCTCGATGTGGATATCGTGGCCCCGGGACTCAACAGCGCCCTGACCAAGGCCGGGTCGCTCTCGGGCGCGGTCTCGCTTCTGCGCAGCGGTGCGCCGGCCGGGTCTGCCGTGGGAGGGCTCTGCGGAGGGATGTCCCGACTGGTGAGCACCCTGCACGCCGATCTGGAGCGCCACGGTGTGACGGTGCGCACCGGCGCCGCGGTGACCGAGCTGCGCCGCGCGCCCGAAGCGCCCACGGCCGCACCGACACCCGCAGGCGCGGCTACGCCGGGCTGGACGGTGACAGTTGCCTCTCCGGCAGCTTCGTCCGCCGCCGGCTCTCCCGCCGTTGCGCCGGCCGACGGCGACGATCGTGAGCGCGGCGGTGACGAACCCGCCACCGCGGCGCTCGTGCTGCCCGCCCGATTCGTGATTCTGGCCACGCAGGGCGCCCAGGCGCTGCGGCTGCTCGCTCCGGTGAGCGCCGAGCTCGCCGAGCTGAGCGCCCTCGACTGGCCGCAGCCGACGGCCGTGACCCTGGCCACCCTCGTGCTGCGCACCAGCGTGCTCGAGGGGCACCCGCGCGGCACGGGGGTGCTGGTCTCCGCCGACGCCCCCGACGTCACGGCCAAGGCCCTCACCCATGTCACGGCGAAATGGCCCTGGGTGGCCCAATTGGCCGGTCCCGGCCGGGAAGTGCTGCGCCTGTCGTTCGGGCGGGCGGGCGAGCCTAACCCCACCGATACGCTCAGCGACGAGCAGCTGCAGGCGCTGGCGCTGCGCGATGCCGGAACCCTGCTCGGGGTGCACCTGAGTGCCGACATGGTGCTCGGCTTCGCCCGGACCGACTGGCGCGATGCCCTGTCCCCGGCCACGATCGGTTCCCGGGAGCGGGCCGAGCAGGTGCGCGCCCGTGTCGCGGCCACGCCCGGCCTCGGAATCACCGGCGCCTGGCTGGCCGGCACCGGGCTGGCCTCGGTGATACCGGACGCGATGTCTGCGGCCGCACAGATTCGCCGCGCGGCGCTGGATCGCAGCGACAAAGGCTGATCCGGACCCGTATTCCTTAGTTCGCATATCGCACGATGATGGGTGCGGCTTTCGCATCCGAATCGGGATACCGGCTACTGTGGTCACACATCACCCTCGAGGAATGGAGTCACAATGCGAGGAAAATTCTTGTTCATCACCGGTGGGCTCCTGGGATATGTGCTCGGCGCACGCGCCGGTCGTAAGCGTTACGAGCAGATCGCATCGACGGCCAACAGCGTCTGGAACGCCAAGCCTGTTCAGCGCCGGGTGACCGAGGTGCGCGATTTCGCCCTCGACCTGGTCGGAGACGTTCCCTCCGTGCTGCTTGACGCCGGCAAGAAGGTCGTCAAGACGGCACAGACCAAGACGACGACCGGCAAGGCCGACGCCCCGGCGCCGGCCGACACGAAGCCTGCGGCGAAGGGTCGGCGAGGTACGCCCGAGACGTTTCCGTCGGAGAACCTCGCTCCCGACGGCGACGACGCCTCCAACACGAACTAGCCGCCCGAATCCCACAGACCGACCAACCGGAAGGGGAATCCGTGACCGGGTTCAATCCCAAGAGCAGGCAGCCCCTGTTCGCCCTGATCGGGGAGCTTCCCGGCCAGATCAGCACCCTCGTGCGGGCCGAACTGGACGCCTTCAAGGCTGAGTTCGCCAGCAAGGCCAAGAACATCGGCCTCGGCGCTGCCCTGTTCATCGTGGCCGGTGTGTTCGCGTTCTTCGCAGTCGGGGTGTTCATCGCCCTGTTCGTGATCGCGCTGGCACTGGTGCTGCCGCCGTGGCTCGCGACGCTGATCGTGGCGGTCAGTCTGCTGATCGTGGCCGTGGTGCTGGTTCTGGTGGGCCTGAACCGGGTGAAAGCGGCGACGGAGCCCGACCCGGAGGGCGTGCACGCCAGCATCCGCAAGGACGTCGACGCATTCAAGGGAGTGGGCGAATATGAGAAGTGATGACACCGGTCGTGGTGCCGTGACGCCGGCCGGGAGCGCTGTCGCCCGGACCGACCCGGACGCACCGTCGGGCAAGAAAGAGCTGCGCGCGGAGGCCGACGCGGCCCGCGCTCAGCTGGCCAGCACCCTCGATGCCATCGAGTACAAAATCAACCTGCCCAAGCAGCTGCGCATCAAGCGGAAGCGGCTGATTCGCGCACTGCACCAGCTGGGCGAGGACAACGCCCTGGGCCTGCTCGGTGTGGCGATGACGACGGCGACCGTCGTGGGCACCGTGGTGTGGTTCGGTGCGAACGCTGTCGTCACCGCGCGTCGCAGGTGACCGCGCGCCGCAGGTGACCGCGCGCCGCAGGTGACCGCGCGCGACAGGTGACCGCGACGACAGCGCTGCGCCCGTTCGGGGGGTGCGCGGCCGTGCGCAGGTCACGATTGGGGCATTGTGGCTGACGTATTGCTGGGAGAGCGGCGGGGCCATTTTGGTGCCGGGACCAATACGCGCCAGACTAGGGATATGACTCACCCGGCTGCCGGAGAGGCAGTAACCACCAGCCCGCTCACCACCCCCACTGATACCGAGGTCGACGAGGTCGCGCCTCAAGGATTCACCCTCTTCACCGTGCTGCGCAAGGACCCGCGCAACCCCGATGACCTCGACGGTCGCGATGTTCCCCCCGCCGTCGAAGAACTCGACGGTGTGGTCGCTCTGCTCGAGTCCGAGGGAGTCACCGTGCGCGGTTTCTACGACGTCTCCGGGCTCAAAGCCGACGCCGACGTGATGATCTGGACCCACGCCGACCAGGCGGAGAACCTGCAGTGGGCCAACCGTGAGCTGCGCCGCACCACACTGCTCAGGAGCCTGCTGCCCACCTGGAACGCGATGGGTGTTCACCGCGAAGCCGAATTCAACAAGCGCCACGTGCCCGGTTTTCTCCGCGGTGTGGAACCGAAGGCCTGGCTGACGGTGTACCCGTTCGTGCGCAGCTTCGAGTGGTATCTGCTGCCCGAAGCCGAGCGCAGCGGCATGCTCGCCGACCATGGCCGCAAGGGGTCGGCATACCGTGGGGCCATCGCCAACACGGTGTCCTCCTTCGCACTCGGTGACTACGAGTGGATTCTTCCCATTGAAAGCGATGAGCTCATCGAGCTCGTCGACCTGATGCGCGGTCTGCGCGACACCGAGGCACGTCGTCACGTGCGCGAAGAGGTTCCCTTCTTCACCGGGCGCCGCATCTCGACCGCCGAACTCGTGGAGGTTTTGCAGTAATGACCACATATGACGCCATTTTGCTCGCGGGCTTCGGCGGCCCGGAAGGCCAGGACGATGTCATCCCGTTCCTGCGCAACGTGACCCGCGGCCGCGGCATCCCCGAGGAACGCCTCGAGGCCGTCGCCACGCACTACCGCCACTTCGGCGGGGTCAGCCCGATCAACGACCAGAACCGGGTGCTGCAGATCGCGCTGCAGGCCGAACTGGACCGCCGCGGCATCGCCGTGCCGGTGATCTGGGGCAACCGCAACTGGGCTCCCTACCTCAAAGACACCATCGCCGAGGCTCACGACGCCGGCCAGGACCGCCTGCTGGCCATCGCCACAAGCGCCTACAGCTCGTACTCCGGCTGCCGCCAGTACCGGGAAGACTTCGCCCAGGCGCTGACGGACACCGGCCTCGAGGGCACCGTGCACATCGACAAGATCCGCCAGTTCTTCGACCACCCCGGATTCGTGAAGCCTTTCCGTGACGCTGTCGCGCAGGGCCTCAAAGATGTGGTGGAGGCCATTCCCGGCATCGACCTCGCCACCGAGGTCGAGGTGTTGTTCTCCACCCACTCGATCCCCATGACCGACGCCAACAAGAGCGGTCCCCCCGAGCGCGGCTTCGGGGAGGGCGGAGCGTATGCCGCCCAGCACATGGCCGTGGCGCAGACCGTGATGGCGGGTCGCACCACCCCGTGGCAGCTGGTGTACCAGTCCCGCAGCGGCCCGCCCAGCATGCCGTGGCTGGAGCCCGACGTGAACGACGCCATCGAACTGCTGCCGGCCCGCGGCATCCGTGCCATCGTGATCGTGCCGCTCGGCTTCGTCAGCGACCACATGGAAGTGATGTGGGACCTCGACAACGAGGCCATGGAAACCTCCGAGAAGGTCGGCATTCACGCCGTTCGGGTGCCCACCCCGGGTGTCTCGCCCGATTTCGTGAACGGGCTGATCGACCTGGTCGAAGAACGCCTGAACGACGTGCCGAACGAGGAGCGACCGTCCGAAACCGAGCTCGGCCCCTGGTACGACGTGTGCCGCCCGGGCTGCTGCGAAAACGTGCGACTGGGCTTCAAGCCCGCCGTGGCGGGGATGGCTCCGTGAGTAGCATTCGGGTGGGAACCCGAGGCAGCGCCCTGGCGATGGCCCAGACGCGCACCATCGCCAACCGCATCGAGGCCTCCGTGGGCGCCCCGGTTGAGATCGTGCCGATCGAAACGCACGGGGATGTCTCGCAGGAGTCCCTGTCGAGCCTGGGCGGCACGGGCGTTTTCGCGAGCGCGCTGCGCGAGGCCCTGGTGAGGGGCGACTGCGACGTGGTCGTGCACTCCCTCAAGGACCTGCCCACCGACCCGTTCCCCGGATTGCGGCTCGGCGCAACCCCCAAGCGGGCTGATGCCCGTGACGCGCTCTGCGCGCGTTCCGGGTTCACGCTCGCCACGCTGCCGGACGGCGCCCGGGTCGGCACCGGCTCCCCGCGCCGGATGGCCCAGCTGCGGGCGCTGCGCCCCGACCTCGAGATCGTCGACATTCGCGGCAACATCGACACCCGCCTCGGCCGGGTCGTCGAGGGCGACCTCGACGCCGTCGTGCTGGCCGCCGCCGGGCTGAGCCGGTTGGGCCGGCTCGATGACGCCGTCACCGAGCTGCTCGAGCTCTCGGACTGGCCCACCGCGCCCGGACAGGGTTCACTCGCCCTGGAGGTGCGCGACGAGAAGCAGGAACGCCTGCTCGGCAACGCCCTCGCCGCGATCACGCACGCCACCACCGAGGGCACCACGGCCGCCGAACGGCTCGTGCTCGCGCACCTCGAAGCCGGCTGCGCGGCGCCGATCGGCGCCACCGCCGTCGTCGACGACGGGCTACTGTTCCTGACCGCTACGGTGTACAGTCCCGATGGAACCCGCACCGTGACGAGCTCGCACGCCGCAACGCCCGACTCGCACTCCGCGGTCCACCTCGTTGAGGCGGCGCACGACGTCGCATCCCGCGTCGCCACCGACCTTCTGGCCGGTGGCGCCGCCGAATTCGCACCACTGAAAGCACAGAAGTGACCAGTCGACAGCAGTCCAAGCCCCTCGCCGGTTGGCGGGTCCTGGTGCCCCGCGGAGGGCCCTGGGGCGACCAGGTCGCCGCGAACCTGCGCTCCAAGGGGGCCGCGCCGGTTGTGGCTCCGATGATCAACTTCGCCGCCACCGACGACGCCCCCGCGCTGGAGGCGGCCCTCACCCGGCTCGCCGCCGGCGGCTTCGACTGGCTGACCGTGACGAGCGCGACCACGGTAGACGTACTGAGCTCGCACCGCGCCGTCGTGGCGCCGGGAACCCGCATCGCGGCCGTCGGCGAGACCACCGCCGCCGCGCTGATCGCCGCGGGCTATCACGTGGACATCGTGCCCTCCGAAGACAATTCGGCGCGCGGGCTGCTGGAAGAGTGGGAGAAAGCCACCAACGGGGTCATCCCGCTGCGGGTGCTCGCCCTGCGCAGTGCGATCGCCAAGCCGTTGCTCAGCGAGGGACTGCGCCGGATCGGACACGACGTGGAGTCGGTCGTCGCCTACCGCACCGTGGGCGTGTCGGTGAGCGAACAGGTGGTGTCAGACGTGCATGCCGGCCTGCTCCGGGCGGTGCTGGTCACCTCCGGCAGCGTCGCGCAGCAGGTTTATGAGCAGCTCGGCCCGCTGCCCGCCGAGACTCTTGTGGCGTGCATCGGCCCGCAAACGGCCCGGGACGCCGCCGCCGTCGGGCTGCGCGTCGACGTGATCGCCCTCGAACGCACCGCCGCGGCACTCATCGAGGCCCTCGTGCAGGCCGCCGAATCCCGCTCCTCCGCGGCCGCGCACTAGCCTCCCCGCCGCTCGCGGCCGTCCCGCCGGTCGAGGCGCGAGGCGCGAGGCACGAGCGATCGAGACCCCGCACGCCAATCTGCGAACGCGTGCCGGGTCGGCGGATCAGCGTGCGTGGTCTCGATCCTCGCAAGCTCGGCCTCGACCAGCGGAATGGTCGCGGCGCGCGTGCTCTTGTCACGCCTCGACCAGCGGAATGTTCGAGGCGTGTGGGGTCTCCTCGGCCTCGACCAGCGGAATCCGGCGTCGTGGAGCGAGAGCCGGCGGTATCTCTGGCGGTTGGCGTTCAGACGCCGGGAGTAGCGTCGCAGCATGACGAAGCAGCAGCCCTACCGCGTCGTGCAGAGCTATGACGCCTTCGAGCTCCGGGAGTATCCGGCGCACCTCGTGGCCGAGGTCATCACGGACGGTCCCTTCGACGGCGCCGGCAACCGTGCCTTCCGATACCTGTTCGCCTATATCAGCGGACAGAACCAGGTCGGCCGCAAAGTCGCCATGACGGCTCCGGTGGTGCAGGCCGATGCCGGCGGGCCGTCCGCGAAGATCGCGATGACCGCGCCCGTGGTGCAGCAGGCCGTAGACGAGCCGGGCGATTGGGCCGCTCCGGCATCCGGTGAGAAATTCCGGGTGGCGTTCGTTCTGCCCGAGGGCATGACGGCCGACACCGCCCCGCAGCCGACCGACCCCCGGGTGACGCTGCGCACCGTGCCCGACAGCGTGTCTGCCGTGATCCGGTACAGCGGAACCTGGAGTCAGGCCGGTTACCAGCGGCACCTCGCGCAGCTGCGCACGGCGCTGCGGGCGGCCGGACTGACCGTGGTGGGACCGCCTCGGTACGCGCGATTCGATCCGCCGCTGACGCCGTGGTTTCTGCGACGCAACGAGATCCTGCTCGACGTCGAGCCCGCGCGCTAGGCCAGGGCACAGGCGCGCGGCGTAGGGTCAAGGGGTGACTACTCCTTTACTGCGGCCGCGACGACTGCGCACCACACCGGCGCTGCGCCGCCTGGCGAGCGAAACCCGTGTTCACCCCGCCGACCTGATTCTGCCGATGTTCGTGCGAGAGGGCGACGCCACCATCCCGATCCAATCGATGCCGGGCGTGGTGCAGCACAGCCTTGACAGCGCCCGCCGCGCTGTCGTCGAGGCCGCCGAGGCCGGCGTCGGCGGCGTCATGCTGTTCGGGGTGCCCGACGTGCGCGACGCGGTCGGCTCGGGGGCCACCGACCCGAACGGGATTCTGAACCTCGCGACCCGCGCGCTCGTCGACGAGGTCGGCGGCGCACTGACCGTGCAGACCGACCTGTGCCTGGACGAGTTCACCGACCACGGGCACTGCGGAGTGCTGGCCGACGACGGCCGCGTCGACAATGACGCCACCCTGCTGCGCTACCAGGACATGGCGCTCGCCCAGGCGCGCGCCGGAAGCGACCTGCTCGGGCTCAGCGGCATGATGGACGGCCAGGTCGCCGCCGTGCGCAGCGCCCTCGACGGCAACGGTTTTCAGGACACCGCCGTGTTGAGCTACTCCGCGAAGTACGCATCCGCTTTCTACGGTCCGTTCCGGGAGGCCGTGGCGTCCACCCTCGTGGGCAACCGCCGCACCTACCAGCTGGACCCCGCCAATCGGCGTGAAGGGGTGCGGGAGAGTCGCCTCGACATCGCCGAAGGCGCGGACATCGTCATGGTGAAGCCAGCCGGCAGCTACCTCGACGTGCTCGCCGAGGTCGCGAGCATGAGCGAGGTGCCCGTGTGGGCGTACCAGGTCAGCGGCGAATACGCCATGATCGAGGCCGCCGCCGCACACGGTTGGATCGACCGCCGCCGTGCCGTGGAAGAGTCCGTGCTCGGCATCCGCCGGGCCGGTGCCGATGCCGTGCTCACCTACTGGGCCGTTGAGCTGGCCACCTGGCTGAAAGAAGACCACGCATGACACACAACGACGACCTCTTCGCGCGCGCGCAGCGCTCCATCCCCGGCGGAGTCAACTCGCCGGTGCGGGCCTTCCGGTCCGTGGGCGGCACGCCGCTGTTCCTCGTGAAGGCGCAGGGCGCCTATGTGACGGATGCCGACGGTCGCGACTACGTGGACCTGGTCAGCTCCTGGGGCCCCGCGATTCTCGGCCATGCGCACCCGGAGGTCGTGCAGGCCGTGCAGCAGGCCGCCACCCTCGGTCTGTCGTTCGGCGCATCGACGCCGGCCGAGACCGAACTGGCCGAACTCGTGAAGGGCCGCGTCTCGGCCGTGGCGAAGCTGCGGCTGGTCTCCACCGGCACCGAGGCCACCATGACGGCCATCCGGCTGGCCCGCGGCTTCACCGGTCGTGACCTGCTGATCAAGTTCGCCGGGCACTACCACGGTCATTCCGACGGACTGCTCGCGCAGGCCGGCTCGGGTCTGGCCACGCTGTCGCTGCCCGGTTCGGCCGGCGTCACCGAGGCCACCGCCGCGCAGACGCTGGTGCTGCCCTACAACGACCTGTCGGCCGTGCAGGCGGCCTTTGACGAGTATCCGGGGCGCATCGCGGCGGTCATCACCGAAGCCGCCGCCGCGAACATGGGCGTCGTGGCGCCGGACGCCGGTTTCAATGCCGGCCTGGCGGACATCGTGCACGCCGCGGGCGCCCTGCTCATTCTCGACGAGGTGCTCACCGGCTTTCGGGTCGGCCCCGGCGGCTACTGGGGGCTCGAGGAGTCTGCGACGCTCGCCGCGGGGGAGGTCCCGTACACCGCTGACCTGCTCACCTACGGCAAGATCATCGGCGGTGGCCTGCCCGTGGCGGCCCTCGGCGGCCGGGCCGACGTGATGGACTTTCTCGCGCCGGTCGGCCCGGTCTACCAGGCCGGCACCCTGTCGGGAAACCCCGTCGCCGTGGCTGCGGGCATCACGACCCTGAAGCTGCTCGACGCCGATGTGTACGCGAACGTCGACGCCACCTCGAAGGTGCTCTCCGCCGCGGTGTCGGAGGCGCTTACGCATGAGGGCGTCGCGCACAGCGTGCAGCGCGCCGGCAACCTGTTCAGCTTCGTCTTCGGCGCGGAAGCGGCCGCTGCTGCGCCCCGCACCTATGCCGAGGTTCAGCGCCAGGACGCTTTCCGGTACGGGCCGTTCTTTCACGCCATGCTCGCTGCCGGCGTGTCGCTGCCGCCGTCGGTCTTCGAAGCCTGGTTCGTCTCGAACGCGCACGACGACACGGCCATGAGCCGCATTCTCGACGCGCTTCCCGCGGCCGCCCGCGCGGCGGCATCGGCGACCGCCGGGTAGCTTTTCACTGGGATGTTACCGCTTAATGGCCGTGTGGAACGTGCAATGTCGGAAGGACCGGGCAGACTAGGAGCATGGCATCCCTGAGCGTGCATCCGGACCGACTCGAGATCCATCTCACGCGTGCCGAAAAGACGCTCTCCCGCCGCCGCGGTGACATCATCGTGCAGCGGGAGAACATACGTTCGGTGATCATCACGGAAGATCCGTGGATCTGGCTGCGCGGCATCCGGTCACCCGGCTCGATCGTTCCGCTCGTGGTCGCGGCCGGAACCTGGACCTTCCACGGCGGCAAAGACTTCATCGCCATCAAGCGGCAGCGCCCGGCCGTGGTGATCGACCTCGCCGCCGAAGAGTTCTCCCGGGTGATTCTCACCAGCCAGCACGCTCCTGAGCTGCTCGCCTCGCTCAAGCTGGCCGCCGCCTAGCCCCCAGCCCCGAGCCCCTAGCCCCTCGACCGCGCGGGACCCCGCGGGCGTCAGCGGCGCACGTTCACGACGGTGCGGCCGTGCAGGGTGCCGGCGAGAATCGCGGCGGCCGCCTCGAAGCTGTCCTCGAGCCCGATGGTGCTCGTCAGCGAGTCCAGCAGCCGCAGGTCCAGGTCGGTGCCGAGCCGCGCCCAGGCCCGTTCGCGCAGCTCCCGCGGCGCCTGCACCGAGTTGATCCCGAGCAGGCTGACACCACGCAAGATGAACGGCAGCACGGTCGTGGGCAGGTCGGGCCCCTGCGCCAGCCCGCACGCGGCGACCGCGCCGTCGTCGCGTATCTGCGCGAGCACGGATGCGAGGGGGGTGCTGCCCACCGAGTCGATCGCGCCGGCCCAGACCGGCTTCTGCAACGGTCGTCCGGAGGCGCTGAGCGTGTCGCGGGTCACGATCTCGGTGGCGCCGAGGCCGCGGAGGTAGTCGCCGAGCTCGGCACTGCGCCCGGTCGACGCGTGCACCTCGTAGCCGAGCCGGGACAGCAGCGCCACGGCGGTGGACCCGACGCCGCCGGCCGCCCCGGTGACCAACACCGGCCCGCTGTCCGGGGTGAGACCGGCGTGCTCGAGCGCGAGCACCGCGAGCTGCGCGGTGAATCCGGCCGTGCCGATCGCGGCTGCTCGCTGCGCGGTGATCTGCGGCTCGGGCACTCTCACCAGAAACTCGCCCGACACCCGGGCGCGTTCGGCGAGGCCGCCGTGGTGGTTCTCGCCGCAGCCGGAGCCGGTGAGGATCACCCGGTCGCCGGGAACCCAACGCGGGTCCTGACTGGACTCCACGGTGCCGACCAGGTCGATGCCGGCGATGAGGGGCCAGGCCCGCACGACACCCGGCCGGCCGGTCAGGGCGAGACCGTCTTTGTAGTTGATGCTGGAGTAGTCCACCCGCAGCGTCACGTCGCCGGGCATCAAGAAAGCGTCATCGACCATGCGCAGTGCGGCCGTCTGCACGGCCCCGCCGCCCTCGGCCGGCTCGGTCTTGTCGACGACGATGGCCCGAAACTGCTTCTCTGCACCCATGCCGTCAGCCTATCGGCCGCCGCCGGACCCCGGCCTGCCGTGCCGGGGTCAGGTCACGTCGCGCCGCCACGAGACCAGATAACCCCCGACGGTCGCCAGCAGGGCGTAGCCGAGCAGCACCAGCCCGCCCTGCCACCAGCCCAGCGGGGCGATGCCGGCGGGCGACGCGACCGTGAACACGCTCGCCCCGACCAGCGCGTCCGACGCGGCTCCCGGCAGGTAATTGCCCAGCCGCGCCGTCCAGTCCAGGAACGCGGCCGCGAAGCGCAGCAGCGGTTCCACGAACTGGGTGAACGCCAGCACGATCACGATCGACGCCACCTGGTTGGGCACCAGCACGCCGAGGCCCACTCCCACGATGGCCCAGAGCCCCATCGCGAGCAGCGACCGGCCGACCAGCTGCAGGGTGGCACCGTCCAACAGCTTCGGATCGACCCCGAAGCCGTTCATGACCATGCTGCCGATGCCGACGGATGCCGCGAGCGCCACCACCCCGAACCCGGCGCCGATCACGAACAGGGTGAGCACTTTCGCGCCGAGCACCCGGCCGCGGCGCGGGGTGGCCAGAAAAGTGGGGGTGAGCGTCTGATACCGAAACTCCCCGGTGGTGGCGAGGGCGCCGAGCAGGACCGGGAAAACGTACCCCACCGATGACGCGAAGCTGTAGATCAGCGGCGGCAGCTCGCCGAACGCCGCCGGGCCCGCGGCGCCGGCCCCGGCGACGTCGGGGCTGATCGCCCCGGTCTGAATGCCCGAGAACAGCGCCCCCAGACCACCGGCGAGCAGACCGATATAGACGAAGAGCACCAGGGCCAGCACCCACCAGGTGCGGGTGGTGAACATCTTCACGAATTCGGCCGCGAGCGCCCGGATCATCGCATGCCGCCTTCGCCGACGAGGGCGAGGAACGCGTCTTCCAGTCCCGCCCGGTGCCGGTGCAGTGTGCTCAGCTCCACGCCGGCCGTGAAGGCCACGTGCCCGACCCGGCCGGGGTCGGGGCAGTCCACCAGCAGGCCGGTGCTCCCGGTGCTGAAGGTGAGGCCCGCCGCATCGAGCGCCGCCCCGAGGGCTGCGCGGTTCGGGGCGTCCACCAGCACCCGCAGCCCGGAATCCGTCTCGAGGCTCGCCAGCGGCCCACGGTGCAGCAGCCTGCCGCGGGCGATCACAACCACGTCGTCGACGCTCTGCTGCACCTCGGAGAGCAGGTGCGAGCTGATCAGGACCGTGCGCCCTTCGGCGGCCATGGCGCGCAGAAAGCCGCGGATCCACTTGATGCCTTCGGGGTCCAGCCCGTTGACGGGTTCGTCGAGCACGAGCACGCCGGGGTCGCCGAGCAGGGCGTAGGCGAGGCCGAGCCGCTGGCGCATGCCCAGACTGTACCCGCCGACGCGCTGCGTGGCATGGGCGCCGAGGCCCACCTGTTCGAGCACCGCGCCCACGCGGCTGCGCGGCAGCCCGGTCGCGGTCGTGTAGACGCTGAGATGATGGGCCGCCGAGCGGCCGGGGTGAAAGCTCGCGGCCTCCAGCGCCGCCCCCACGGTGTG
>JAWOHA010000126.1:0-6027 GCA_046496385.1 Cryobacterium sp.
CGATATGGCTGGTCGGACCCGTATGTATGAAAAGATTGTCAAGGGTCAGAATGTCCTTGAACCCGGTTTGCCTGAATCTTTCCGCCTCGTGCGCACCAACGTGATCGGCACCCTCGGCACCGAGTATGTCGATGCCGCCCGATCCCGTGGCGTCAACGAATTCCGCCTCGTGAAAACGCACGCCTACCGCCCGGCCCTGATTCCCATCATCACCGTGATCGGACTGCAGATCGCCCTGCTGCTGGGCGGTGCGGTGCTCACCGAGACGACCTTTGAATGGAAGGGACTCGGATTCATGCTGATCGAGTTCATCAAGGCTCGCGACTACGTCGCCGTGCAGGGGATTGTCGCCCTGCTCGCCGTGATCGTGGCACTGTCCAACTTCATCGTGGACATCATCGCCGCCCTCATCGACCCCAGAGTGAGGTACTAGCCGTGAGCGTCACCGTCACAACATACGACTCCGACAGCGACCAGAACCTGCCCGGCTCACGCCGGCCCGCGCTGTGGACGCGTCTGCCCATCGTGCACCAGTTGCGCCAGAGCATGGGGTTGCAGCGCGGCATGCTGGTCGCCGGCCTGATCGTCGTGGGGGTCTTCATTCTCACCGCGGTTTTCGCGCCCCTGCTCGCCCCCTTCGGCTTCAGCCAGCTGCGCGATGAGTCCGGCGTCTTCGGCGCACAGCTCCCGCCCGGTGGTCAGCACCTGCTGGGCACGACGGTCGGTGGCTACGATGTGCTGTCCCGGGTGATCTGGGGGTCCCGCACGGCCGTTTTCGTGATCGTCGTGGCCGTGACCCTGTCGCTGTTCGCCGGTGTGCTGCTGGGCCTGGTCTCGGGCTACTTCGGAGGCTGGCTGGACCGGGTACTCGTGGTGATCGCCGACGCCGTGTACGCCTTCCCGTCTTTGCTGCTGGCGATCGTGATGTCCATCGTCATCTCCGGGGGCCGTTCCGACCTCATCGGCGGGGTTATGGCCGCCGCCATCTCCATCACGGTGGTTTTCATTCCGCAGTATTTTCGCGTCATCCGCGCCGAAACGGTGCGCATCAAGGCGGAGGCCTACGTCGAATCCGCCCGGGTGCTCGGCGCCAGCAACCACCGCATCATGTTCCGTCATGTCCTGCGTAACGCCACCCGCACCCTGCCGCTGATCTTCACCCTGAACGCCTCCGAGGCGGTGCTGACCCTGGCCGGCCTCGGCTTCATCGGGTTCGGCATCGAACCGACAGCGGCGGCCGAGTGGGGCTACGACCTCAACAAGAGCCTCTCCGACGTGACCAGCGGCATCTGGTGGACCAGCCTGTTCCCCGGTCTCGCCATCGTCTTGTCGGTGCTCGGCATCACCCTCGTCGGAGAAAGTCTCAACGACCTGGCCGACCCCCGCCTGCGCGGCCGTCGCCGGGTCGCCGCCGCGACCAGTGTCGTTCCGGGCGGAACCCTGAGTGCCGGACCCGCCGGACTGGACGGATTGGAACCCCCCGCCCGCGCTGATCTGCTCGGTGATGTTGTGGCCGACAACCCGCCCCACGATTCCGACCGACCTGGATTTGAGGAACGACCATGACCGACGTCGTCACCATCAGTAACCTGAGCGTGTCTTTCTCCACCGATGCCGGTGCGGTGACCGCCGTCGACGGCGTCAGCCTGCGGGTCGCTCCTGGTGAAGTGCTCGCCATCGTCGGCGAGAGCGGCAGCGGCAAATCCGTCACCGCAAAGACCATTCTGGGTCTGCTCCCCGAGACCGCGACGGCGCAGGGCACCGTGTTCCTGAGCAGCAAAGACGGGTCGCACACCAACGACGTGCTGTCCGTCACGGGCAACACCCTGCGTCAGCTGCGCGGCACGGATGTGTCCATGGTCTTCCAAGAGCCGTCCACGGCCCTGAACCCGGTGTTCACCGTGGGCTGGCAGATCATGGAGGGTATCCGATCGCACGGCACCGTCAGCCGCGCCGAGGCCAAACGCAAAGCCATCGAAATTCTCGGCCGGGTGGGCATACCCGACCCGGCCGTGCGGGTGAACTACTACCCGCACCAGTTCTCCGGTGGCCAGAAGCAGCGTGTGGTGATCGCTATGGCGCTGGTGCTCGATCCGGGCCTGATCGTGGCGGATGAACCCACCACTGCGCTCGACGTGACCGTGCAGGCCGAGATTCTGGATCTGCTCCGGCGGTGCCGTGACGAGTTCGGCACGGCCATCGTGCTGATCACCCACAACATGGGCGTCGTCGCCGACCTCGCCGATCGTGTCGCCGTCATGTACGAGGGCAAGCTGGTGGAACAGGCCGCCGCGCAGGACCTGTTCTCCAACCCGCAGCATGAGTACACCCGGCGTCTGCTCGCCGCGGTTCCCCATGTGGGCCAGGGGGTGGAGCGCGCCGCCGTGCGGTTGGCGGCCCGGCAACCCGACTGGGCCGATTCCACTCCCGTCGTCGAGGCCCGCGACCTGCGCATCGAATACCCGGGCCGGCTCGGCCGGGGTGGCTTCACCGCCGTCGACGGCGTCAGCTTCTCGATCCGGGCCGGTGAGGTGGTGGGCCTGGTCGGCGAGAGCGGCTCGGGCAAGACCACCATCGGTCGGGCCATCGCCGGTCTCACCCGGGTCACCGACGGGTCCCTTCAGGTGCTCGGCCACGAAATGAACGGGTTCAAGGAACGCCGGTTCCGGGCCCTGCGCAGCGATATCGGCTTCGTCTTCCAAGACCCGGCATCAAGCTTCAATCCGCTGCTGACCATCGCCGAGTGCGTCGCTGAACCGCTCATCGTGCACGGCCGATCCCGCACTGCGCAGGGCGCTCGCGCCCGGGTCAACGAGCTGCTCGAAGCCGTGCAGCTGCCCAAGGCATTCGGTGACCGCTACCCGCACGAACTCAGCGGAGGCCAGCGCCAACGGGCGAGCCTTGCCCGCTCGCTGGCCCTCGAACCGACGCTGCTGATCGCCGACGAGCCCACCTCGGCGCTGGACGTCTCGGTGCAGGCGAAGGTGCTCGAGCTGTTCGCTGAGCTGCAACGAGAACTCGGATTCGCAGCATTGTTCATCAGCCACGACCTCGCCGTGGTGGATATCCTCGCCGACCGCATCGCCGTGCTGTACCACGGCAGGCTCGTGGAGGAAGGCACCGGCGCCGAGGTTCTCGGAAACCCGCAGGACGCCTACACCAAACGTCTGCTGGCATCCTTGCCGGTGCCGGACCCGGCTGAGCAGGCCACCCGGCGTGAGGGCCTGCGCCTGTTGCAGGACTTGATCTAGTGCGCGGGGTGCACGCATGACCGGTCCTGGGGCATCCGTCCCGCCGATCCGGCTGGACGACCTGACCATCGAATATCCCGCCCGCGGCGTGAGTTCCGCGTTCACCGCCGTGCGCGGGCTGACTCTCAGCCTCGGGGGCGGCGAGGTGCTCGGCATCGTGGGGGAGAGCGGATCGGGCAAGAGCACCCTGGCCCGGGTTCTCTCCGGCGACGGTTTCGTCGCCGACCCCGGTTCGGGCGCCCGCCCGCAGATCATCGGCGGCGCGGCCACCGTGCTGGGCCACCCCCTGCGCCGCATCCGCCGGCGTGCGCTGGCACGGCTCACGTTCGAGGTCGGCCTGCTGGCACAGAACGCCGCAGACCTGCTGCCGCCCACACTCACGGTGGCGGAGGTCGTGGCGGTGCCCATTCTGCAACGTGACGCACGGTACAACCGCGAGGCGTTGGGCGCCCGGGTCGCGACGATGGTCGACGCCGTGCGCCTGCCCCTGGCCGTGCTCGGCAAGTACCCGTATGAATTGTCCGCCGGGCAACGGCAGCGGGTTGCGCTCGCTCGCGCCCTCGTGTGCGAACCGACCTTGCTGATCGCGGACGAGCCGACGGCCGGCGTGGACCTGTTGGTTCGCGACGCCGTAATCGATCTGATCGGAGAGCTTCAGCGTGAGCGGGCCTTCTCCGCGCTGCTGATCAGCAACGATCTGTCCGTGCTGCGTCGGGTGGCCGACCGGATCGGCGTGATGCACCAGGGGGTCCTGGTGGGTCTGGGCACCATCAACGAAGTCTTCGACGATCCCTGGCATCCCTACGTCGCCCAGCTGGCACTCGCACTCCAAGCGGAGCCCGAGCCGAAGCCGAAGCCGGAGCCCGAGATTGACTCCGCCGTCGATGATTCCGCCGTCGATGACTGAGACGTCGGCGACTCCGCCGTGGATGACTGAGCCGGGAGCGCCGGTTGACCCGGGGATGGTCGTTCCTCAACACGTCGCGGTGCTCGGCGTGCCCGCCACCGCCCGGGCGGCGGCAGAGCGCCCCCCACGCGGACCCATCGCGATCGAACCCGAACCGAACCCGGTGTTCGACGCCGCGGTCAGAGCCGGCGGCGGCACGGTGACCGAGCTGTCGGCAGCCACCCGGGGTCTGATCTGGCTGTCGTACGCCCGCGCCGCGGAACTGGGCGAGGTGCTCGCCGCACACCCCGACATCGGCTGGGTGCAACTGCCGTGGGCGGGAGTCGACGCGTTCGCCGATGTGCTCACCGAGCAGGCCCGACCCGGCCTGCTCGTCACCAGTGCCAAAGGGGCCTACGCGCAGCCTGTCGCCGAGCATGCCCTCGCCCTGACCCTGGCCTTGATGCGGGTGTTGCCCCGGCGTGCCCGTGCCCAGCGCTGGGACGCCGAACCCGCGGGCCGCTCCCTCTACCGCGCCAGGGTGGTCATCATCGGCGCCGGGGGAATCGCCCGGGAGCTCATCGCACTGCTGGCGCCGTTTCAGGCCTCCATCACCGTTGTGCGGCGGGCCGCAGATCCCGTTGCCGGTGCGCACCGTACCGTGCGCACCGGGGACCTCTGCCGGGTTCTCCCCGAAGCGGATGTCGTCGTCGTCGCCGCCGCCCTGACCGGTGAGACCCGGCAACTGCTCGGTGCGGCAGAGCTTGCTCTGCTCGCGCCGCACGCGAACCTGATCAACATCGCCCGCGGCGGGCTCGTCGACACGAACGCGCTCGTCGCCGCCCTCGCGGCGGGCTCGTTCGCGGGAGCGGCGCTGGATGTGACCGATCCGGAGCCACTGCCGGCGGGGCACCCCCTCTGGACCGAGCCACGCTGCCTGATCACCCCGCATATGGCCGACACGCCCGAGATGACCGCCCCGTTGCTTGCCGACCGCATCCGTCGAAACGTGCGCGCTTTCACCGATGATGGCCGTTTTCTGGGGGTTGTCGACCCCAGGAAGGGGTACTAGCACCCGGGTCGCGGCATCACGTCTACCGCTCGAATTTGCATCCCGCTGCGTTCTTGGTAAAGTAGCAACGCTGTTCAAGACACAATCTGTTCAGTATTCCCCGATAGCTCAATTGGCAGAGCAGCGCACTGTTAATGCGCAGGTTCTTGGTTCGAGTCCAAGTCGGGGAGCTAAAGGCCACTCAGGGCTCCACCCCGGGTGGCCTTTTTCCTCCCCTCGTGCTGTCGTGCGAGCGCCGAGAAAGGCACGGTCCTGTTTACCTCGCTGATTCTGAGCGTTGTGCTCGCGGCTTTCGCCGCCGTACTGCTGGCAGCCTGGCTGCTCACCCTGCGTCGCTTCCGTCGTTTTCAGGCCCGCAGCAACACCCTGGAACGTCGCCGTGTGGCGCTGGAGCTCACGGTTGCCGAGAACAGCGGCCGGCTCTCGATCATTCGCGAGTTGCAGGACGTGGCCGTGCTCAGCGTCTCCCGTCTCATCAGCCGGGCCGAGGGCGTGCGGTACCTCGCTGAGGCGGACCCCGGCACCGCAGCTCGGGCATCGACCAACCTCGTTGACGATGGCCGGAGTGCCCTCGCCGACATGCGCCGGGTACTGACCATCGCCCGGGAAGGTCTACCCGACACGGCCGACCCGCCCGTGCAACCGTCCATCCACGACCTGTTCGACGTGATGCGCCGAGCGGGCCTGGGCGTGACCGTCAGCGAAGCCGGAGACCGGTTCGACCTCAAGCCGGGCGCCGAGCTCATGATCTACCGCATACTGCAGCTCGCGCTGGAGAACACGGTCACACACGGCGGCATCGAAACCGACCCGCACCT
>JAWOHA010000142.1:0-3080 GCA_046496385.1 Cryobacterium sp.
GCGGAATTCAACAGCTACGGGGCGTTCGCCGGCGCCGCGCGAACTGGCGGCTGGGGGCTGCATCCCGGCGCGGTTGCCTCGGCCGGCGGGCGATACCAGGACCTGGCCGAGCCGCTGGTGGCCGGGCGAACCTACGAGGCGAGGCTGTGGGTGCAGAATTTCGACGGCGCCACGGGCTCGTCGCACGTGAGAGTGCTGGTCGGAGAAGCCGGCGCCGATCCGATCAGCGTGGCCGACGTCGCTCCCCGGGGCGACCATCCGCGCGCCACTTCGCACTTCAGCGCTCAGGGGGCGGTCAACCACCTGGTCCCCACTCGGCGCGATGGTTCGTGGAGCGAGGTGACCTTCGAGTTCACCGCCCGCGGCGGCGAGAACCGACTGGGCATCTTCAACGCCCACCTGGCAGGCGACACCGTGCATTCGGTCAACGTCGACGACGTAGTGCTTTGGGAGGTGGCCCGGCGCGACGCGGCCCTGCAGGAAGCGGCGCGCCGGGAGGCCGCGTTCCGGGAGGAGGTCCACCGTCTGCCGCCCATCGCGTTCGTCGTGCAGCAGCGGCTGGGAAACCCCGATGGCGTCGTGCGGTATCATTCGCGTCCCGTGGTCGAACGCTGGGGATGCAAGATCCAGGTTCTCGAATGCGGCGGGCCGCCACGCACCATCTACGCGAATCCCGGCGCCGCCATTCTCGATATGAACAGCTCGTTCGACGCCAAAACGCTGTTCTTCTCGATGCGCGAGGGCTACGACGACAATTGGAGCATTTATGAAATCGGCGTGGACGGATCGGGCTTCCGGCGCATTACCGACGGGCCGTTCCACGATTTCGCGCCCTCCGAGTTGCCCGACGGCCGCCTGGTGTTCGTCTCGACGCGCATCAAGTCGTTCAACATGTGCGCGTGGGATACCGCCACGGCGCTGTTCACGATGGACCGCGCCGGAGCGAACATCCGGCAGTTGACGGTCAACACGCTCAATGAATTCTCGCCGCAGGCGATGCCCGACGGGCGCATCCTCTACACTCGCTGGGAATACGTCGACCGCGACGTGAAATGGCGGCAGTCGCTTTGGACCGTCAACTCCGACGGCACGATGGTACAGCTCTACTTTGGCAACACAGTCCGCAACCCGGGCGTGATGTGGCAGGCCAGACCGATTCCGGGCACCGCCGCGATCGTGGCCACGCTCGCGCCGCATCACGGGTGGGTGATGGGCGCCGTGGGAACGGTCACCCGGGCGCACGGGACCGAGTCACCCGCCGGCTTGAAATGGATCACGCGGGAGTTCCCGGATATCTACGACAACTGGCAACCTTTGGAGTGGGCCTATCGCGACCCCTACCCCTTGTGCGCCGAGCGGTTTCTGGTGTCGTACGGCGGGGGGCGAAAGAGCCCCGACAGACGGTTCAAGGTGTACCTGCTGACCGCCGACGACCGCCGAACGCTGGTCTGGGACGACGGTGCGCTTTCCTGCACCCACCCCATCCCGCTCGCGCCGCGCGAGCGCCCGCCGGTGCGGGCCGGGCACGAATGGCCGGAAGGCGTTGCCAGCGGCAGTTTCCTGGTGCAAAACGTGTACGAAGGGTTGGGCAGCGAGGTGGCGCCGGGCGAGATCAAGTGGCTGCGCGTGGTGGAGCAGATACCGAAGTACCCGGTGAACGAAACCGGGGAGGGAAGATACCGCGTGTACGAAATGAACCCCGTGATGGGGCAGCGCAACTACTACGCCCGGCGCACCTTGGGCCGGGTGCCGGTCGAGCAGGACGGCTCCGTCCACTTCACCGTGCCCGCCTTGCGCGAACTGTATTTCCAGGCCCTCGACGCCGAAGGACGCGCCGTCCAGTCGATGGGCTCCGCCGTGAACCTCGTGCCCGGCGAGCGGCAGACGTGCATCGGCTGCCACGAGCGCCGCACCTTCCCGCCGCCGCCGCGGATGACGCTGGCGGCGAGCCGGCCACCGGTCGAACCCGAGCCGTACGCGTGGGGCAACGAGGGACGCATCGAGTTCCACGAGTTGGTGCAACCGGTGCTCGACCGCCACTGCGCCGAATGCCACAGCGGGGCGAACCCGGCCGGCCGGCTGAACCTCAGCGGCGACAAGACGCGGTTCTTCAACATGGCTTACGATTCCATCTTCGCCCGCGGGCTCGTCCACACCATCCGATTGACGGCCAACGACAGCCAGGTGATCCCGCCCAAGCAGGCCTTCACCTTTGCCAGCCAACTGCGCGATTATATCGAAGGGCAAGCCGACGGGCACGAAGACGTCGGCTTGAGCCCGGAGCAGCGCCAACGCGTGTACCTCTGGATGGACACGAACTCCGGCTACTACGGCCGCTACGAACGCACTCGCCCCGAGACCCCCGGCGACCGCGATCTGTGGGCTGGCGCCTGGTTCCACGAACGGTTCCTGGGCACGTTCAACGAGCATTGCCGGTCCTGCCACGCCGATTTCGGCCGGAAGCAGTTCCCGGACGATTCGCACTGGATCAACCTGACCCATCCCGAACAGAGCATGGTGCTGGCGGCCCACCTGGCCGAGTCGGCCGGAGGCTGGGAGCTTTCCCGGCCGGTCGACGGTCAATCGCCGCCCCGGTTCGAGAACCCCGACGATCCGGTTCTGCAAGCGTTGCGAGCCGCCATCGAGCAAGGACGGCGCGACATGCTGGCCGCACCGCGCATCGACATGCCAGGCGCCGTCCCCCGCCGCGGCCCGTCCGATTGGGGCCAGTGGCGCGGCACCGGCCCGCCCGCCATGAACGCCCCCGGCAACTTCTGGGAAAGCGTCCTACCCGACGGTAATGGCGGGATGGCAGAACCATAACTCAGGCGGAGAAGACGGTCGGTGCGACCTGGAAGTTTTCCCCCGTCAAAATCAAACCGATTCGATCCATCTATTTTGTGCGCAGGAGGTTGGCAGCTCCCTTGGGCCCGCCTCATCATGATTGCCAACCGATCATTCACGACCGGTTATATATCGCATTTGATTCGCTGCCTCCCTAAATTCGCTGTCGCCCCGCGAAAGTACGTACTTTCGCAGAGCGAAAGACGACTCTGGTACACCCTGACGCCGTCCGCCGG
>JAWOHA010000309.1:0-7797 GCA_046496385.1 Cryobacterium sp.
ACCTACACCGACGAGATGATCGAGGCCGTCGAGAAGCACGGACCGTACATCGTCATCGCGCCGGGTATCGCGCTGGCACACTCCCGACCGTCACCGGCCGTGCTCACCGGCGGACTCAGCTGGGTCAGCCTCGCCACACCGGTGGAGTTCGGCAATGCGGCCAACGACCCGGTCACCCTCGTGATCGGCCTCGCCGCCGTGGACCACAACGCGCACCTCCAGGTGATGCGCGCACTGGCCGGCGTGCTGTCAGACAGTGCGGCCATGCAGCGTCTGAACGCGGCCGAGACACCCGACGAGGTGCGCGCGGTGCTCGGCGGACTGGCCACGGCGAACGCCTGACCCAGCGCCCCGGTATCCGCACCCCTCTTTTCACCCCGTGATCCACCCGTACTTCCCCTCTTTTCTCTTGCAATCGAAAGGCACCCCATGAAGATCGTCGCCGTCTGTGGAATGGGCATTGGAACGTCAGTGCTGCTCAAAATGAACGCCGAGAAGGTTCTCGCCAAGCTCGGAATCGATGCGGATGTCGAAGCCGCCGACATGGGCGTGGCCCGCGGTGCCGCCCAGACCGCCGAGATCGTGCTCACCTCGGAGGAGCTCGCCGAGGAACTGGGCGATGTGCCCGCCGAAGTCATCATCATCACGAACTTCTTCGATCTCGAGGAGATCACCGAGAAGCTCACCGCCGCCGTCTCCTAACGCAGCACCCATTTCACTCACTCGCAGAATCTTTAGAACACAGAAGTAGGGAGCCTCCACAATGGAGTGGTTCGTCGTCATCCTCAATTTCATTGGGCAGCAAATTCTCAATGTGCCCGCCTACCTGATCGGCATCATCACCGCCATCGGGCTGATGGCGCTCAAGCGCAACGCCGGACAGGTCGTGGGCGGTGCGCTCAAGGCCGCTCTCGGGTTCCTCATTCTCGGTGCCGGAGCCAGCGTCGTGGTGGGTTCCCTGGACCCGCTCGGTGAACTGATCCTGGCGGTGACCGGAGCTCAGGGCGTCATTCCCACCAACGAGGTCATCACGGCCATCGCACAAGACGAGTTCGGAGCGCAGAGCGCCTACGTACTCACCCTCGGGTTCCTGGTGATGCTCGCCCTGGCGCGGTTCACCCCGCTCAAGTACGTCTTCCTGACCGGGCACCACATGGTCTTCATGGCCACCATGCTGACCGTGGTTCTCTCCGTCGGATTCGGCGACGGGCTGAACTGGCTCGTCGTCATCATCGGCGCCCTGCTGCTCGGCGTGATCATGGTCGTGATGCCGGCCTTCGTGCATCCGTGGACCAAGAAGATCACCGGTAACGACACCATCGCCATTGGGCACTTCGGCACCCTCGGCTACATCGCCGCCGGCGCCACCGGCCAGGCCGTGGGGCGTGGCAGCAAGTCCACGGAAGACATCAAGTTTCCGCAGGGCCTCAAGTTTCTGCGCGACTCCATGGTGGCCACGTCACTGTCGATGGTTCTGATCTACATGGTCTTCGCGATCTGGGGCCTCATCGCCCTGCCGCTCGAAGAGGCCCTCGCGATCTTCGGGTCTGCCGACGCCGGAGCGTTCATCATGGCCGGCTTCGGCCAGGCGCTGCAGTTCGGTGTGGGTGTCGCCGTGATCCTCTACGGCGTGCGCACCGTGCTCGGGGAACTCGTTCCCGCGTTCCAGGGCATCGCCGAGAAGGTCGTGCCCGGTGCACGCCCCGCCCTCGACATTCCGATCGTGTTCCCGTTCGGCGCCAATGCCGTTCTGATCGGGTTCCTCAGCTCCTTCGCCGGCGGACTGCTCGCGCTCGGCGTTCTGGCCATCTGGTTGAACCCGATGTTCGGCCTCGCGCTGATTCTGCCCGGCATGGTGCCGCACTTCTTCACGGGCGGTGGAGCCGGCGTCTACGGCAACGCCACCGGTGGGCGGCTCGGCGCGATGATCGGTGGATTCGTCAACGGCGTGATCATCACCATCCTGCCCGCCATCCTGCTTCTGGTGCTCGGGGACTTCGGCTTCGCCAACAGCACCTTCGGTGACGCGGACTTCGGTTGGTTCGGAACCCTCGTGGGCGTCAGCGTCGGAGTCGACGGTGGACTCGGCGTGATCCTCGCCATCCTCATTGCCGTGGTGCTGGTCAGCGTGGCCATCGTCTACCAGATCAAGGTCGTGGACGCGGGCTGGGTGCCTGGGGCCAAGCGTGACGCCTGGATAGCGGAGGAAAAGGCAGCCGAGAAGGCTATCCTCGACGCCGAGAAGGCACAGCGCGCGGCCGAGAAGGCCGCCGCAGGCAGCGCCACCTAGCGTACGACTTCCGGGCCGGGGTTCGCCTCGGCCCGGTCTGTACGAGGGCCTCGGCGGCGCCCGGCAGCCGCACGGCCCGCAGTCCGCAACGAGTGAGGGCCCCTGCGGGTCGCAGCGCGTCCAGTGTGGCGCGGGCCATCTCCACCACGGTGAACACCTCCGGGCCGCCCGGGCCGGGCGCCTGACCGGCACCGCTCAGACGGGCTCCGGTGCGCAGGTCGTCCTGTGTCCAGGCCGATTCCGTCGCCGGTCGAGGCGCGAGGAACGAGCGATCGAGACCTCGTGAGCCAGTCTCGAGACTGTGTCCAGGCCGATTCCGAGGGTCGTCGCGCCGGGTTTCGAGACGCGGGCTGAGAAGCGTGCCCGCTCCTCAACCAGCGAGATGGTGGAGGGGGCACGAACACGCGGCCTGTGCTGAAAACCGGCTGGGATTGTGCCGGTTCGTCGCTCTCTCCGGTTCTCCTGACCGGAGCGCGGCTCAGGCGGCGGCGCGGGGCTCCAGCGGGGCCTGCAGGGGCCAGTCCTGGCCCTCCAGGATGAGTTGTGCGGCCACGCCGGTCGCGGCGTTGACCACGATCGGAGCCATCAGGTTCACGGTGGTGCCGGCCTCGCCGGGGTTGGCGACTACGAGGAGGAGGGCATCCGTGGGCAGGGTCAGCTCGAGCGACGCAGACTGCTCCGAGGAGATGTACGGCGTATACGCGGGCAGGAACACCGCCGCGTCGAGCACGAAGAGCCGGGTGCTGTCGGCCGCGGCGGCCTGCAGCGAATACAGCCCGGTGGCGCCGTCGATGGCGTTGAGCACGAACTCGGTGTGCGGGGCGAGCCCGGGCGGGGGAGTGAGAAAGGCCAGTGCTGCGGTCATGAGAGAAAGTCCATCAGGGTGGGTTGGAGTACCCGTGCGGTCACGGCGAGTGCGGCCTGGTACGAGGTCTCCTGCAACTTGAGGTCGAGGATCACCTCGCCCAGGTCGATGTCTTCGATGCTGGAACGGCGCGATTCCAGCGTTCCGACCTGGGCCAGCAGGGACTGCTGGGCCCGGTCCATCTGGTTCTGGCGTGCGCCGATCACGGCGTGTTCACCGGTGATCAGTGCCATACGTGAATCAATGTCCCCCAGGTAGTCGCTGACGCCGGCGCCCGAACGCAGCGCGGCTGAAATCGTGTCGATCAAGGCGAACACTGAGCCGTCTTCGTCGCCGAACACGGCCCCGCCGTCGGCATCGACGCGCACGGCCACATCGGTGCTGATGCGCCGGGTCACCGAGCTGTCGCTGGTTCCTTGAAATTGCAAGACCCCAAGGGCGTTTTCAGCGAAGGCCACCCCGGCATCGGAGTTGCCGGCGAACACGGTACGACCCAGGTAGCTGGTGTTGGCCTGGGTGAGCAGGTCTTCGCGCAGCCCGTCGAGCTCCACGGCGAGGGCTTCCTTCGCCGTAGGAGAGAGGGCGCCCTCGTTGGCGCCCTGCACGGTGAGGTCGCGCACCCGGTTCATGATCGCCGTCGTGGCACTCAGCGTGGAGTCGAGGGTGGTCAGCCAGTCGTTGCCGTTGCCGGCGTTGCGGCTGTACTGCACCACGGCGGCCTGCTCGACGCGCACCGCGAGGGCGCTGGCGGCGGCGGTCGGATCGTCGCTCGGCCGATTGATGGCCTTCAGGGTGCTGGCCTGCTCCTGCAGCCGCGACAGTTGCGCCATGTTCTCCTGCAGGTTGCGCTGCGCCTGGCGCATCTGGGTCTGGCCCGTGATTCGGGTGATCATGGCTTACCTTCCCACCAGTCCGGTGCGGTTGATCAGAATGTCGAGCATCTCGTCGACGGCCGTCATCACCCGGGCGGCGGCCTGGTACGCGGTCTGGTACATGAGCATGTTCACGTTCTCTTCGTCCATGTCGACCGAGGAGTTGGCCAGTTGCTGACCCACCGCTGCAGTCGAGGTGAGGCCGTCGAGCTTCGCGTTCTGCAGCGCCGACTGGGTCTGCACGCCGAGCGTCGTGACGAAGTTCGACCACGCGGTGCTGGGGGAGTCGATCGCCGCACCGGCAGCATCCGTCGCCGCACCGGCGCCCAGCTGGGCGATGGCGTCGGCGATGGAGCCGTCGTACGTGCCCTTGGCAGGGTCACCGGCAATGACCCCGGTAGCGGATGTGACGGCCACACTGAGCGTGCTGGCCGTGGTTCCCGAGAAAAACACCGCGCCGGTGCCTGCACCATAGATCGCGTTCACCTTGCCGGCGAGGTCAGCCGCGAACGCGTCGTACCCGGCGGCCGCTTCGGCGATGGCGCCGCCGGATCCTCCCGGGGTGACCGGCGCGAGCAGTGACACGGCGCCGGCGATCTCGCCGCTCTGCAGCGACACGGTCTGGCCGGAGCCGGCCCAACTCAGCGATACGGCGGTCGCATCCGACAGGCCCGACAGCCGGGACGCCCCACTTGCGCTCAGCGCACCGGCCGTACCGCCCGCCACGAGGGCGCTGCCACCGACCAGCACGGTGACGGTGCCGTCGTGCTGCTCGCGCACAGTCGCGCCCGAGAGCGCCGCGATGGTGGTGGTGAGGGCCGAGCGGCGGTCCAGCAGTTCGTTGGCGGAGCCGCCTGAGGCGACGATGGTGCGAATCTGCACGTTGAGGTCGGCGACCTCGGTGGCGGCCGTGTTCAGCTCCGAGACCATGGCGGTGAGGCTGCCGCGCACCGAGCTCCACTCGGAGTCGATGGCCTGGTGGCCCTGCCTGATCTGTGCGGTGAGCTCTCCGGCGCGCTCCAGCAACAGGGCGGCGGGGGAGACTGCGTCGGCGTTGTTGGACAGGTCTTGCCAGCCGGCCCAGAAGGCGCTCAGCTGAGCTGACAGGCCGTTGTCGCCGGGTTCTTTCAGCGAGGACTCCATCGCGGCGAGGCTATTGGCGCGAATGGCGGAGTATCCGCTCGCCGCAGCGGCGGTGCGCACGGTGAGGTCGAGCTGGGCACTGCCGAGCCGGGCGATGCCGTCGACCGAGACGCCCTGGCCCACCCGTGCGCCCTGGTCGACCATGCCGGTCTGGGCGGTGGCGCCCGCGGCGGAGGTACTGATGCGCTGGCGGGTGTACCCCTCCGTGGTGGCGTTGGCGATGTTCTGCCCCACCACGTCGAGCCCGGTGCGGGCGGCCACGAGGCCCGACAACGCCGTGTTCAGTCCGCCGAACGTGCTCATGCGGGGGGCCTCACAGGCTCTGGTCGAGAAGTCGCGCTGCCGGGGCGGCGGAGCCGTCGAGGCCGTGGGCATCGTAGGTGTTCACGGCCGGGCCGAGACCGGCGAGGGTCTCCTGCGTCGAGCGGGCGGCGGCCCGAATGAACTGGGAGTTGGCGTCGCGCAGCTCTCTGATCTGGGTGGTGAGGTCGCCCATGGCCTTGAGATGCGCGGAGAAGATCTCGCCCCACGGGCCTGCGGGCGCGTTCGCGGCCAGTTCCCGCAGCGTGGCGTCGTCGGTGGTGCCCCACTGGGTGGCGAGGGCGGCGACCTCCACAGAGCGGCCGAGACCGGCTTCGCGCACCAGGCCGAGCACCTGCTCCACCTCGCGGGTGGCGTGCTGCAGCCAGCGGGCTTTGCCGCTTTGCAGCAGCAGCTGTTCTTCTTCAAGCTTGAAGATCAGCAGTTCCAGAAGCTCGCGTTCGCGCCAGATCAACGCGGAGAGTTCGTTCGCACCCATGGCTGTGCCTTACGCCTTTCGAGATCGGCGGGTACGCATCCGTGTTCGGAGAGTGTCCGCCTGCTGTGGGTCACTATCGGCCCTGTTCCTGCGCCGGTTAGAAACGTTTGCATATAACTTTTGTGGGTGTACCGGGGGTCTATCCGCCAAAGTGGGCACAAAACCCCCAAGTAAGGGGGGTAGCTTCGGCCCACTTTGTAATGCCACCAAAGCTATCTTTTAAGCAGGGGCTGTAGAAACCTCTCGCGGGCGCGGTGGCGCACGCGTTCACTAAAACTACGCCAGCAAGATGTGAAGCTCCGGGGGGCCTGCGCGTGAATCGTTCCGACCGCAATGCGCTCGTCGTCGAGAACCTTCCGCTGGTGGGCTACCTCGTGTCAGAGGTCTGGGCCAAGGCCCGCCACCTCTCGCGTGACGATCTGGCCTCAGCCGGTGCCGTGGCCCTCATCACGTCGGCGGATGCCTTCAATCCCGACCTCGGGGTTCCCTTCGGAGCCTTCGCGCGGCGCCGCATTCTCGGCGCCTTCGCCGACGACATGCGCGCTAACGACTGGGCCACCCGGTCGGCTCGCCGCCGCATCAAAGAGACCCTCGCCGTGCAGACCACCCTTGCGGCCGCTCTCGGACGCACGCCCTCGGTCGACGAGATCGCCGCGGCCCTCGGCGTGGACCGCGACACCGCCGCCGCCGGCCTGGCCGACGCGGCACGCACGCTCTCGACGCTCGACGACACCACGGCCGAATTTCTGGTGGCCGACACCGCGATGCCCGAAGACTCGCTGCTCTCGGATGAACGCCTGAGCTACCTGCGCGCGGCCATCGCGGCGCTGCCCGAGAAAATGCGCGAGATCGTGGAGCAGGTCTATTTCGATGACCGCACCGTGAAAGAGATCGCGGCCGAGCTGGGCATCACGCACTCCGCGGTGTCGCAGATGCGTGCCGAGGCGATTCGGCTGCTGCGCGACGGACTCGGAACGCACTACGCCGATGCCGCCGAGACGGTATACCAGCCCGAGTCGCGCATCGCGCCGGCCCGCCGCAGCGCCTATCTGGCCCGCCTGGCAGATGTCGCCGCGGTCGGAATGACCCGCGCCGCGTTCGAGCGGGCCAAGATGATCGACCTCGCCGTCTCGTAGGCCCCCAATACTTCACCCCTTCAGTCGGCCCATGGATGGACTGGCCATGTTTCACCCAACACGGAAGATCACATCATGGGTATGCAGTTGAACCTCAACACCGCGGCCAGCACCACGCACACCAAGCCAGACGTTTCCAGCACCTCGCTCTCGCAGCCCACCGCGGCCTTGTCGAGCGGCATTCGCAACAGCCTTCCCCCACAAGACAGCGTCTCGCTCGAGACGAAGACCGCGGCCGTCTCGGCCGAGAACCGCATCGCGGCGGCGGCGCAGATCACCAACAGCGACATGGCGCAGCAGGTCGCCGTCACCACGCAGGAGAACATCCTGTCGCAGCCGGCCACCGCCGTCTCCGCCCAGGCCCGCCAGAGCAACGCCGACGTGCTGCAGATCCTGCAGCCCGCCCACACCCCGGAGCAGTAGCCCGCCTAACTCGCGTCTTGCCCACATCGCCGGTCGGGGCATTCCGCTGGTCGAGGCACGAGCTTGCGAGTGATCGAGACCCCGTGAGTCGATCCTCAGACTCAACACGCGTTCGAAGTCCGTCCGACGAGGTCTCGATCGCTCGTTCCTCGCGCCTCGACCGGCGAGGGGGTCGCGCCTATACAGGCGAGAGGGGCAATATTGCCACCGCGATTTGCTAACCCGGCGGGCACGGTGGCCGATAGCTCATGGTGCTGGCCCATGGATGG
>JAWOHA010000227.1:0-9787 GCA_046496385.1 Cryobacterium sp.
GCTCTCAAGAAGCTCCCGGGCGCACAGATCGTGCATCGACGGGGCCGGGTCTTCGTGATCAACAAGAAGAATCCGCGGTTGACGGCTCGACAGGGTTAGCGTGCGGGACGATCGTGGCGTCCTCGACAGTGGCGTGCGCGGCGCCGGGCCAGCCGGCATCGGCACGCCGTATGCGCTTCAGGCCGTGGAAGGCTCTCAGGTTTGGGACATGCCCTGCTCTGTGGCACCGACCGCTCCGCAGAGAGCTCCCACTCGCGGCCGACAACCATCACGTGCTGCTGTTGAACATCACCGGCGACCAGAGCTTCGACACGGCGTTCGGAGGCGGCGGAAGACTCGAAATCTGGATCCGCGACACAGACCTGCGCGCCGCACGATTCGGCTCCATCGTCTCCTTCATCCGCAGCACATGACCGGCCACTGCGATGCTTCGTGCGAACGATCTCAGTGACTGAACTTGGAACGTCGCGCGAACCCTCGGCTTCTGAGCGGTGGCGATGTCGGGTCGACGGTCGTTGCGCTCGTCGTTCCCACATGGCACCCCGTCGTTCAACGCCGGCTCGAAGCCCTGGCGGCGAATTCTGTGCCCCTGAAGCGTTATTCGGAGAGCCACGACGGGTCGGAACAGGGCCCTTGCAGCTCTTGAACAAGGCGAGCCCTATGAAAACCGTCAGCCGTCGCGTATCTGCAAACTGAACCCAGTGAACGACGCCCACGGGATGCTCGATATGTCAAGAACGTTTGCGGGCATATCTGGCTGCGGCTGAAACGACGTGGCATGGCGGTATCTAGCCAAGACGTCGACCGCCTGCTGGTGGAAGGTCGAGAGGTCAGCGTGGAAGGGAGACCAGACGGTGGCGAACGTGTCTCGCTCGGGGTTGAAGACGGTGAATGCAGGGCGCACAACATCCCAAGTCGCCGGGACCGTCTCGCCAGTGGGGGTCATCCGAAACTCGACGTGACGGTTCACTACTGAGGCGATGGCCAAGATCTGCGCGATTGGTATTGGGTGTACCCAGACAGGCGCAGGAGAGGCAGCGGCACACCTGACCAGACAACTCCGAGTCCGGCGACAGCCACGAGGGCACTTCGCAAGCCCGTCGCCTCTGACCAGAGGCCGACGTAGACCGCCCCGAGCAAGACGGCTGGACCTACGGAGCTGAAGCCTGGGCCGGCACCGAGCTCGTTCTCGAGGTGCGACAAGGGCCGTGGCATCCCGCCCCACCGGGTCGCGCAGATCTTCGAGCGCTTCGCGCAGGTCGACGTGAGCGACGCCGCGGAGCGGGCCGCGGTTGTCGAGCGGCTGGTGCAGTCGCGGTCCGCTCGACGCGGTGGCTGCGGCCGAGTGTCAAGGTGAATTTCGTAACAACGCTCAGTCCTGCCAGCATGTCATTATGGCGACAGAGTCTATTCTCCCCGAGTTCAGCGACAGCCGGATTGGCGAGGTGGCCGAACGGCTCTCCGAAGCCGGCGTCGGCATCATCGTAGGAACGCTGGCGAACCCAGCCGGCATCTACCTGGCCAAAACCATCCCGGTCGGTCGACTGGCGACGTTCGCTTCATCCGGTCTCGGCGCCCCACCGGTGTGGAACATCTTCTGCATCGACGGCGGCATTGCATTCACACCCGACCTCGGCGTCGTCGGCGATATGAGACTGAGACTCGATCTCGACGCTCTCCGAATCCTCGATGGAGGTCTCGCTTGGGCTCCAACGGAGATCTTCGACCAGAACGGCGCACCACTCGCCATCGATCCGCGGGGGCGGCTTCGCCGCATCCAACACGACATCGAGGAAGCCGGGCTTGAGGCGCTCGTCGGGCACGAGATCGAGTTCACCATCACCGCAGCGGACGGAACCCCGCTCCCCCGCGCGGGCTGGACACCGTACGGTCTCGGTCCGGTACTCGACCACGAAGCCTTCATCACCGAATTGCTCTCCGCCACCGCCGCCGCCGGAATCCCGCTCGAGCAATTACACGCCAAGTTCTTTGCCTCCACGGTCGAGTTCTCGCTGCCACCGGCCACACCACTTCAGGCGGCCGACGGGGTAGTTCTCGCCCGCCTGATCACCGGGAGGCTGGCGCGCAAACACAACCTTCGGGTATCTTTCTCGCCCTTCCCTATCAGCGGGGGCGGCGGGAATGCGGCGCACGTACATTACTCGTTCAGCCGCAATGGGGAACCTCTCTTCTCCGGCGGCGACGGACCCCACGGCATGACCACCGATGGAGCGTCTTCCATCGCCGGGGTGATCGCTGCACTCCCCGGTATCCAGGGCGTTCTCGGCGGATCGATCCTCTCGGGGGCGCGGTTGCGGCCCCGACTCTTTTCGGGCGCATATGCCTGCTGGGGTCGGGAGAATCGCGGGGCGGCGGTTCGTTTCCTCGAAGCCACCCGCGGCAATCCGCAAGGCGCCAACGTCGAAGTCAAGATTGTCGATCCGTCGTCGAACCCCTACCTGACGACCGCGGTCATCCTCGGCGCCGCGCTCGAGGGCATCCGGTCATCGACGGCGCTTCCAGCGGAGGTCACCACGAGTCCGGCCGACCAGACCGAAGAGCAGCAACTCGCCTCGGCGACGGTGCTGCTTCCCTCCGCTCTGGGTGCAACGCTCGACGCTCTCGCCGCTTCCGAACTCGCTGCCCACATTCTCGGACCGCAGATCATCCAGGCCGTGCTTGCAGTTCGACGCTGGGAACTCGATCACTACGGGTCGGCCGACGCCGACCAACTGCCCGAGAAGTTCCGGTTCGCCTGGTCGATCTAATCCCAGAAGGGGCGGAGGGTTCGGCTTCTGTGGCCGCGCTCGCCACAGGGGAATGTCTGGAGGCGACAGCCGAAGTGCGAAGACCGTGTACGGAGGCAGCGAACGCACGCTGCGCCAGACGGTGATCGCCGTGCGTGCGGGCGCCAAGCTGGATGAGCAGAAGAATCCGGGTGACGCGACCTTTTGCGTGCTGCTCGGACGCGTCGTCCTCATCTCGGGTGAGAACTCCTGGAGTGGCTCACCGGGCGATTTGCTGATCGTGCCGGAGGGTCGACACGCACTCGAAGCAGTAGAAGACGCGGCGGTACTCTTCACGGTGGCAAAGACTCGGTGAGGAGCTCCCCCGAATCGATGGCCCAGAGGAGTTCGGGGGCTCACGATGAAGAAAGGGGTGCCTCAGGCGGCAGCCGGCGGCGGTAGTACAGCAATCAAGGGGTGATCCTTGGCACATGTTCCCACCTTGGCGGCGCCGCCCGGGGAGCCGATGTCGTCGAAGAACTCGACATTAGCCTTATGGTGATCGGCCCATGGCGCCGGCACGTCATCCTCGTAATAGATCGCCTCGACTGGACAAACCGGTTCACAGGCACCGCAGTCCATGCACTCATCGGGGTGGATGTAGAGCATCCGTTCGCCCTCGTAAATGCAGTCGACCGGGCATTCTTCGACGCAGGCCCGATCTTTCACATCGACGCAGGGAAGAGCGATCACGTGCCGGTCCATCGCGGTGAGGTTCTTCAGGCCCGTGCCGCAGTACTCGACAATGCGAAGCGGCTCTCCGGCGAGCGCGAGAGCCATTTCGATGCCGCCCACCCCGATAGCCGGCATGCCGAGCGAACCCGCAGCGGGGGTGTGGCTGTCCGAGTCGACCATGGTCTTGCCGGGGATGCCGCAGCGCTGGCAAGCTGACCTGTGAAGGTCGCGGTTTTCGGCGTTGGAGGTATTCACGTTGTTTCGGGCTGCCTTTCACGGACTTCAATACCGGGATTCGGATCGGTAGTGGAGCTTGAACGCGCCGAACAGCGTGGTCGCCACGACCCTGGTGCCGACGTGTCATCCGATACCGGTGGCGTTGTCACAGACGAGGTGCCGGGACGCGGCGCCAATGTGATCAAAGACGGTGTGCAGGCCGTGGCAGACACACTCGGCTGTTTCGCCGCGGTAGGCCTGCATGAAGCGCATGTTCGAGAACGGGAACGTGACGACGAAGATGTGCAGAATCTGCCGGATTCCGCCGATGATGGCCTCGGCCTAGCCGAAGGTGACCTGCGCGGTGCCGGCCGGCCGCACCAGTTCGGTGAAGCCTTCTCCGGCCTGCCGGTGCTGGGCGTTCCACTTCCCCACGACACGTTGCACTGGCCAATAACTGCCGAGATAGTCCTGCTCGGCGTCAGACGAAGGCGACCGCGCGCACCGGCGCCCCGTCGCCGCCGAGTCGCAGGGGGAAGAAGCCGATCCGCACCCGTGCGGGCAGGTCATCCAGTCCGCAGAGGTTCTCGACGATCAGCCCGCCACCGCCCAGCACGACCTCGTGCACGGGAAAGGCGGCCGACGACGTACCGGTCGGGTCGGGACTCAGCGTGTCGACCGCCAGGATCCGCATCCCGCGAGCGACGAGCTCGCTCGCAGCACCGGCATCGAGGGCCGGATGCCGCACCGCGCGTGCGTCGCCGAACCACCGCGCCCAGCCCGTGTCGATCACCACGATCGGGGGCAGTCGATCCGGTAGCGGATGCTCCGCATTCAGCCGGTCCCACCCGTACACCTCGCCCTCGGCGAGCGCTCGCACCCGCACCACCAGCGCATCGCCGAGGAGCTCGTCGAGGGCAACATCGGCCATGGTCCGGCCCCCGGGAACGGTATGGGACGGCGCATCTATGTGCGTCCCGGTATGAGACCCCATTCGCAGCCTTGTCACGGCCACCCCGTCGCGGTCGAGCTCCAGCGCGGCGTCGACGTGCACCGCCGGGTCGCCGGGGTACACCGGCATCCCGTCGGTGATCGGGTGGCTGAGGTCCTGGAGCGCCGCGCGTGGCGGCGCTCCGGGGCCGTCAGCGAGGGATGCCGACATCGGCGAGGTGCCGGCTGGGCTCGAAAGGCGTCTTGCTGCGGCGCGCGAACGACAAGGCCAAGTACACGACGAAGGTCAAGAGGAATGCGGGAACGGTCGCACCGAACGGAAGCGGCCACACGTACGCCCACACGTAGGCAGATGTGGCACCGACCGCCCACGACGCGCAAGCGAGCCAATTGATGCCGCCGGTGTACCAGTAGCGACCGCCCTGAGGCTTCAGGATGTCGGCGCTGTAGCTGCCGCGCGCGACGATGAAATAGTCGACGATCATGATCGCGAAGATCGGTGCGAACAGGGCGCCGATCGTGACCAGGAACGTCGTGAACTGGTCCAGAAGACCGAAGAAGGTCGAACCGGTGATCGAGATGAGCCCGAGAACGATCGCGGTGGGCAGAAACTTCACCCGGCGGCCGGGGAGGGCGTTGACCACGCTCGTGACCATGCCGTAGACGACCATCGTGTTCGTCGCCATCACGGACAGGAAGATCGCGACCGCGAACAGGGCGCCGAAGGGTTCGATGATCGTCACCGGGTCGAACGGCAGCGCGTCGCCGCCCCGCAGAACGACATAGCCGATCGCGCTCGCGCCGAGCGACATCGAGATCACCGTCGACAGGGTGTAACCGATTCCCGAGCCGACCACGCCCGCGCGGGTCGACACTGCGAAGCGGTTGAAGTCGGCCGAGAGCACCGTCCACGATATGGCGGTCGCGACCACGACATCGAACGCCAGTCCCGGGGAGTAGAACGGCTCGAGCGGCGCCGGGATGGCCGTGAAGTCGGCCGGCGAGAACGTAGAGAACGCCACGACGAAGATGTAGGCGGCGATCGCGAGGATGACCGCGGCGAACCACGGTTCGACCCGAGCGACTCCGGCGTGGCCGAAGATCGCGAGGATCACGACGATCGTCTGGCAGAGCACCGCGAAGATGACGGGGTTCGAGTACCCGGTCATCGACGCGACGATGTAGTCGAGGGCGATCCCGGCGAGCATCGCCTGCACCCAGCTCCAGCCCATGAGGAGGACCACGTTGGCGGTCACCGGCAGCAGGCTCCCGCGCGTCCCGAACGGTCCACGCGTGATTGCCATCGTCGGCAGGCCGGTGCGCGTTCCGATCGCGCCGACCGTCACGAGCACTGCTGCTCCGACGATCGTTCCGCCCACGATCAGGGCGATGACGAGGCCGAACGGCACATCCGGCACGAAGAGCGTGCCGGTGAGAAGGGTGGTGACCACAAGGTTCGCGGCCAGCCAGATCATGAGCACGCGGCCGAGCGAGTAGGTTCCGCGAACCGGGCCCGCGTCATCTGAGTTGGTGTCTAGTCGGCGTTCGAGACGGGTGTAGAGCAACATCTTTGGGCTCCTTGATAAAAGGGTCAGGGCTGGTCAGGTCAGGGCTGGGGTGACAGGTGTTCGTGAACGGCGATGAGGCCGGCAGAATCAGACCGGAAGACGATCGTTTCGCGCTCCCGGTAAGACTTGGGTCCGTCCGCGGTGCTCACGCTCGTGCTAACGGAGTGGGTGAAGACGGCTCCGCCGGGAAACGCCTGCACCGTGGCCTCGCTCGATGCGCAGAATTTCACGCTCCAGCCGTCGCTCAGCCACTCCCCCCACATGGCTTCGTAGGCGGCCCGGTCCTCGATTCGCGCCGGTTCGGTGTGGAAGACGAAGGTTGCGTCGGGTGCGAACAGCGAGAAGTAGCGCGGGCCGTCGGTGGCCGCAAACGCCTCGACGATGGCGGATGCCGCGGCACGCACTGCCTCGTCCGTCGGGGTGGACAGTGTCATGGGTGTCTCCTGTGTCGGGCGCATCGGTCGGGTTCGGGACCCCTGTGTCTGGTCGGGGCGCTGTCGGTCGGGGTCGGTCACCGAGTCGCCATCGCGCTCAGCAGCTCGTAGATGACGTGGCTGGCGGCGACAGCGGTCAGCTGGGCGTGGTCGTACGCGGGGGCGACTTCGACCACGTCGGCGCCGATGATGCGCAGGTCGGCCAGAGCACGCAGCATCCGGAGCAGTTCGCGACTCGTGAGCCCGCCCGCCTCCGGCGTTCCTGTTCCCGGCGCGTGGGCGGGGTCGAGTACGTCGATGTCGATCGAGATGTAGAGCGGCGCGTCTCCGACTCTGGCGCGGATGCGTTCGATGGCGGCCTCGACGCCGCGCTCTTCGACGAATTCGCTCGTGACGATCGCAAAGCCGAGCCGGGCGTCGTCTTCGAGGTCGTCTTTTGAGTACAGGGGGCCGCGGATTCCGACGTGCATGCTCGCGTTCAGGTCTATGAGGCCTTCTTCGGACGCCCGCCGAAAGGGGGTCCCGTGCGTCATCGGCGCCGCGAAGTACGTGTCCCACGTGTCGAGGTGGGCATCGAAGTGCAATACGGCGACGGGCCCGTGCTGCGCGTGCGCGACCCGAAGCAGCGGCAGAGCGATCGTGTGGTCTCCGCCGATGGCGACTAAGCGGTCGGCGCGCTCGGTGAGCTGGCGCGCGCCCGCCTCGATCTCGGCCACGGCAGCAGCGATGTCGAACGGGTTCGCGGCGATGTCGCCGGCGTCGGCGACCTGCTGGGCGTCGAACGGGAAGACGTCTTGGGCTGGGTTGTACGGTCGCAGTAGACGCGAGGCCTCGCGCACATGCGCGGGGCCGAACCGAGCACCGGGTCGGTAGCTCACTCCGCTGTCGAAGGGAATCCCGACGATCGCGATGTCTGCCCGCTCGACCTCGTCGAGCCGCGGGAGTCGCGCAAAGGTCGCGATTCCGACGAACCGGGGCACGACACTCGCGTCCACCGGCCCGCGGGGCTTATCCGTCGCATCTTTGCTGAACGGTTGCATGTTTGACAACTTTCGGTACGTTATAGACAACTACAGCGATGACTCTATGCTGCCCTCAGCAGATCGTCAACATCGAAGGGGCGAGCAGCTTCGCGGGGAACTCTGCGCCCCATCCACCCCGGCGCCGAAGGCACCGCGACACCCATCGGCGCCCAGCTGCGCTCCGCGTGCACCGCTCAGGGCATGTCACTCGCCCAGGTCGCTCAGTCGACGGGCCTCAGCAAGGGCTTCCTCGGCCGGGTCGAGCGCGACGAGACGTCACCCGGTGACAGTCCGCTCGAGACCGGTTTTACAAGTGGAACTGAACGGGCGAACCAACGGTCGGCGAAACGCTCACAAAATGGCGTGTGCCCGGCTGCCGGAGGCCGATCGGAACTGCGCGAACGATCATCATCGCCATTCTTCGATTCACTCATAGCGCGCCCGAACCTGTATCAGGCAGCACTCAGTACTCCGACCGCTGGGAGCGCCGCCCGACAACTGCCGAAGGGGGGAGTTCGCGCTGGTCAGGGAATCTGTACGCTCCGGGCATGGAGGGTACACACTGGATGACTCTGTCGCGAAGACGTCGGCCCTTGGGCCGAACAGTGAGAACGCCAGCTGGAGCTCGTCGATGTGTTTACAGGGAACCAGGCGGTTCGCTGGCTCCAATTGTACTTTGACGTTCTGGATCAAATAGTGATGACTAAATGGTGACCATTTGAACCGCTTCTGACGGGCGTATGCTGTTGCCGATGCTGACGCCATCATCTTCGGAACGCCGCACTGCACGGCATGCATTGGGTCAGTCTCGGGCCGCTCCCCGGCTGGAACACCACCACGTCCACCGATCACGACGACAACCGTCTTGGCCTCTACCGCGGAGCGGGCGCACAGTCGTGGAATGACCGCGGCCCCGACGCGGTCCATGACGCTGACCGGCGCACCGCGCGTCACCTCGGCGGCCGCGTTGCACACACCGCCCACACGTTCGTTGCCGGCCGAGCCGTTTCATGAAAAAAACCCCGGCTCGCCGCCGCTGGGGAGAACCCCGAGCTCGGACAACTCGCCATCTAAACTTGGTCTGCTACCCACGGAAGGAACCACCATGAGCATGGAAGGCGCGGCCTGGAGCTCGCTGTACAAGATTTCGACCGCCAGGGACGGCAAGCACGGCATCTCCCGTGAGTCCGTGCGGCGCATCATGACGTTCGCGGTGCCCTACCGGTCCAAGCTGCTGATCTTCATCACCCTCTCCATCGTGGGAGCCTTCCTCGCGGTCGCGACGCCGGTACTCGCCGGCCAGGTGGTCGACGTCATCGTCGCCCAGGGCGAGGTCACCACGATCGTTTGGATCGCCGTCATCATCGCCCTCGTGGCCGTGGCCGACGCCGCCGTGTCACTCGTGACGCGCTGGTACTCGGCGCGGATCGGCGAAGGCGTGATCCTGGACCTCCGCACCGCCGTCTTCAACCACGTGCAGAAGATGCCGATCGCGTTCTTCACCCGCACACGGACGGGCGCCCTCGTGAGCCGCCTCAACAACGATGTGATCGGCGCTCAGCAGGCCTTCAGCGGCACGCTGTCCGGCGTGGTCACGAATATCGTGGCGCTGATCCTCACCCTGATCGTCATGCTCAGCACGTCCTGGCTCGTGACGGTTCTCGCCGTGATCATGCTCCCCATCTTCCTGATACCCGCCCGCCGCATGGGCAGCCGCCTCGCCGCGCTGCGCCGCGAGGCCGCCGATCACAATTCCGCCATGAGCACGCAGATGACCGAGCGCTTCTCGGCGCCCGGCGCCACCCTCGTCAAGCTGTTCGGCCGGCCCGACGAGGAGGCCGAGGAGTTCCGCGTCCGTGCCGCCCGTGTCCGCGACATCGGGGTGCGGACCGCGATGCTGCAGTTCGTCTTCTTCACCGCACTGATGCTCGTCTCCGCTCTCGCCCTCGCGCTCGTGTACGGGCTCGGCGGCTTCCTCGCACTCGCCGGCCAGCTGAACACCGGTGACGTGGTCACCCTGGCGCTCCTCCTCACCCGCCTCTACGCGCCGCTCACCGGCCTCGCAAACGCACGGGTGGAGATCATGAGCGCGGTGGTCAGCTTCGAGCGCGTCTTCGAGGTGCTGGACCTCGAAC
>JAWOHA010000008.1:0-4233 GCA_046496385.1 Cryobacterium sp.
ATCGACGAGACCGTCACCGAGCAGACGCCCCACGAACTGGAAGCCGACCAGCGCCACAAAACCGAGCGCGGCGATACCCGCACTGGCGTTCAGGTCGACAGAGAGATAGATCGCAGCCCACGTCGATCCGGCGTCCTCGACGATCGCCCCGCCGATTCCGATCACGACGAGGGCCGCCAGCACGACAAGCATCCGGGTGCGACGGGTGGCATGGCCGGGATCGCGCTGGGCGCGCCGGGCCGTGTCTGCGACCGCCTCGAGAGGTTCCGGCCCGGCGAGCAGAAAACGGTAGGCCAGCAGCGCCACGACGCTGAACAGCGCTGCGGATAGGCCCAGGTGCAGGCCGCGCGGCATTCCCGCTGAGGCTGCCAGGCCTCCCATGAGTCCGCCGCTGACCGCGCCCATGCTCCACACCGCGTGAAAGCTGTTGATGATCGAGCGCCCATATCGGCGTTGCACGCGCAGCCCGTGGGAGTTCTGGGCGACATCCGTGATCGCATCGACGGCTCCGGCGAGGAACATCGCGGTCGCGAGCGCCCCCCACGACGGTGCGATTCCCGCCAAAAGCGCGCCGATCCCCACGCTGACGGTGCCCACCACCGCGACCCGCGACGATCGAAACCGGCGAATCAGCACGCCGGCGGCCAGCCCGGCCAGAAGCGCGCCGAGCGGAAAAGACGCGATCGCGAGCCCGTAGGCGGCGTTGCTCAGGTCAAGGTCAGCCTTGATCTGCGGATACCGCGGCAGCAGGTTCGCGAACAGGGCCCCGTTGGTGAAGAACAACGCCGCCACGGCGATGCGGGCCGCCCGGTCGGAGCGGGGCGCCGCCGTGCGCGAGTGACGAAAGACCCTGAGCGGGGCTTTCCGGGTCGGGGGTGTCATGCCGGGCCGCAAGAGATCTGGCACGCTGCGATTCGCCCACCGCACCGTGCACGTGATCGTGCACGGTGCGTGTCGCGCGCCTCACAGCCCACCAGCTGGTCCACCTGCCGTGCCTTACCGGCGCACAATCGACCGCAGCAGCCGCAGCGCCACCGAGAGCGACGCCATGTCGTCTTTGCCGAGGGCGTTCACCTCGTCGAACACGCTGCGCGCCCGTCCGAGCTGCTCCGCGTTAAGCGCTTCCCAGGCCTGCAGACGCTCGTCGGCGGGGGCCGGTTCGGTGGCATTGAGCACCGCCGCGGCCATGTCGGCCACGGTGGAATACAAATCGTCCCGCAGCGCCGCCCGGGCCAGGGCCTGCCAACGGTCTGTGCGCGGCAGCCCGGTGATGCGCACCAGCAGGTTGTCCACCCCGAACCGTTCGTACACCCGGTAGTACACCATCGCCACGTCGGCGATCGGTGCCCCGGTCTGCACGGCCACCCGGGCCACGTCGAGCAGCGCGAAAGCCTCGAAGAGTTCCGACCAGCGGCGCCCCAGCCGCTCGGGGACACCCCACTGGGTGGCCTTCTCCTGCTGCACCCGCAACCGCTCCAAATCGGTGCCCTGCAGGTATTCCCCCAGGTGAGTGCGCAACAGGTCGATCTGCGGCTTGTACTGCGCCACAATTTCAGCGACCGACGGTGAGCCGCCCTGGTTCACCTGCCAACGCACCGCCCGGTCGAGCAGCCGGCGAATGTCGAGGTGAATGGCCGTCCAGTGCTGAGTCGAAAACGACGACGGCAGCGCGTTGAGTTCGTCGACCATGGTGTCCAGCTCGAAGATTTCGCGCAGCGCCACAAAGGCGCGCGCGATGGTCGCTTCACTGGCCGAGGTCTCCTCCATGGTGCGAAAAGCGAACGTGATCCCGCCGAGGTTGATCATGTCGTTGGCCACGACCGTCGCGATGATCTCCTTGCGCAGCGGATGCGTGTCGAGCTCGGCATCGAAGCGCTCGGCCAGCTGGGTCGGAAAGTACTCCCGCAGCGTGCTGCCGAACCACGGGTCGGTGGCCAGGTCACTGCCCCCCAGGCTCGTGGCCAACTCGATCTTGGCGAAGGCGGCCAGCACGGACAGCTCCGGCGAGGTGAGTCCCTGGCCCTGGTCGAGACGTTCCCGCAGCACCACCGTGGTCGGCAGCGCCTCCAGCTCGCGGTTCAGGTCCGCGTGGCTTTCCAACCAGTTCATCAGGCGTTCGTAGCTGGGGCTCCAGTTGGTCACCAGCATCCGGTCGTTGAGCAGCAGGATGTTCTGGTCGACGTTGTCCTGCAGCACCAGCCGGCCCACCTCATCCGTCATCTCCGACAGGAACAGGGCTCGGTCGGCCGGGTCGAGGCGCTTCGCGGCGACCATGCGATCCACGAATATCTTGATGTTCACTTCGTGGTCGGAGCAGTCCACCCCGGCGGAGTTGTCGATGGCGTCGGTGTTCAAGATCACACCGTGACGGGCGGCCTCGATGCGTCCCCGCTGGGTGAAACCGAGGTTGCCGCCCTCGCCGACAACCTTCACGCGCAGCTCACGACCGTCGACGCGGATACCGTCGTTGGCCTTGTCGCCGACCTGGGCGGCCGTCTCGGCGCTGGATTTCACGTATGTGCCGATGCCGCCGTTGTACAGCAGGTCGGCGGGGGCGCGCAGGATGGCGCGCAGCAGTTCCGGCGGGCTGAGCTGTTCGGTGCCTTCCGGCAGACCGAGCGCCACCCGCACGGCCGCGGAGATCGGCACGGTCTTCGCGTGCCGGGCGAACACCCCGCCGCCGGCGCTGATCAGGGTGCGGTCGTAGTCCGCCCACGAGGAACGCGGCAGGGCGAACAACCGGGCACGTTCGACATAGGATGCCGGAGCATCCGGGGTCGGATCCAGAAAGATGTGCCGGTGGTCGAACGCGGCCACGAGGCGAATCTGATCGGAGAGCAGCATGCCGTTGCCGAAGACGTCACCGGACATGTCACCCACCCCGACAACCGTGAACGGCTGGGTCTGGGTGTCGACGGACAGCTCGCTGAAGTGCCGTTTCACGGATTCCCACGCGCCGCGGGCGGTGATGCCCATCACCTTGTGGTCGTAGCCCACGCTGCCGCCGGAGGCGAACGCGTCTCCGAGCCAGAAGCCGTACTCGGCGGCGAGGCCGTTGGCGATGTCGCTGAAACTGGCCGTGCCCTTGTCGGCGGCCACCACGAGGTAGGAATCCGCATCGTCATGACGCACCACGCGCGGCGGCGGCACCACGATTTCGCCGTCGTCGCCGGCCACGAGGTTATCGGTGAGGTCGAGCATGCCGCGGATGAAGGTCTGATAGCTCGCCACACCCTCGGCCATCCACGCCGCCCGGTCAATGGATGCGTCGGGGAGCTGCTTGGCGAAGAACCCGCCTTTCGCCCCGGTCGGCACGATGACGGCGTTCTTGACCGTCTGCGCCTTGACGAGCCCGAGAATCTCGGTGCGGAAATCTTCCCGGCGGTCCGACCAGCGCAACCCGCCGCGTGCCACCTTGCCAAAGCGCAGGTGCACACCCTCCACCCGGGGCGAGTACACCCAGATTTCGTACTTCGGCCGCGGGTGGGGCAGCAGATCGATTTGGGCGGGGTTGAGTTTCACACTGAGATGGGGCTTGTTCTGGAAGTAGTTCGTGCGCAGTGTCGCCTCGATCAGGTTGATGAACGTGCGCAGCACCCGGTCGGCGTCGAGCGTGCTGACCTGCTCCATGGCGGCGCTCAGGTCGGCACGCACCAGATCCACCTGGCGCGTTCCCTCCACCTGGCCGAGGTCCGGATCGAACCGGGCCTCGAACAGGGCAACCAGACCACGGGCAACGAGAGGGTTGGCCAGCAGGGTGTCGCCGACGAAACCGTAGGAGTTGGTGTTGCCCATCTGACGCAGGTATTTCGCGTAGCTGCGCAGAATCACCACCCGGTCCCAGGGCATGCTCTCCTGCAGCACCAGCCGGTCCAACCCGTCGGATTCACTCGCCCCGCGCACCGCTGCCGCAAACGACTCCGAGAGCAGCGCTCCGGTGCCGACCGGATCGACCCCCGCCGGGTACGTCAGGCCGAGGTCGTACAGAAAGAACGCCCGACCATCGCGGGTTTCAATTTCGAACGGCCGTTCGTCGAGCACCTGAATGCCGAGGTTGTGAAAGTACGGCAGGATCTGGCTGAGAATCTGCGGGGTCATCATGTAAATCTTGACGCGGGCGTCTTCCACCGAGGCGGTGCCGTCGTCGGCGGGCAGGTACACGTGCAGGCCCAACGGCGCCGCGGTATCCGGTTGCGCCCCCACGGCCGCGCGGGCACAGGCCTCAAAGCGGTC
>JAWOHA010000070.1:0-4378 GCA_046496385.1 Cryobacterium sp.
CAAGCAAGAAAGCAGCCCGAATCTGACCCAGCAACCCGCCGTGGTGCTCGGGATCCCGGCCCCGTAGCCTTGCAGCAACAGGCATCCCATCTGATCAGATCTCTGCGCTCATGTCGCACGAGTGCTGGATGTCGGGGCGCGGTCGCCTCACGCGCCGCCGCGCCCACTCGAGGGGATGATGGCTCCCGTGACTCCCGAGATCACAAGGTCTGCCTTGTGCTGGGTCGCCTCGATCAATTGCGCGTTCTTTCCATCGACCTGTGTCGCCCAGTTCTCGGCGGCGTCGACGGTGCGGCCATGCCCGGTGTGGCGGGCTACGAGGCGTGCGATCCGTTCGCTCTCCGGTGTGGAGCAGAACCAGGTTTCAGCGAACCGATTGCGTAATGTGCCCCAGGGCTCACCGTCGGCCAAGAGGTAGTTGCCCTCGACGAGGACGATGCGTGCGCGGTCGTCGATGGCGATCTCTCCGGCGACTCCCTCGTCGACGTGGCGATCGAAGCTCGGCGCATAGATCGTGTGGCCGGTCTCCTCCCGAAGGCGGTCGAGAAGCGCGCGAAATCCCCAGCCGTCGAAGGTGTCAATCGCACCTTTGCGGTCGTGTAGGCCGAGACGATTCAGTGTGGAGTTGGCCAGGTGGAAGCCGTCCATCGGGAGATACGCGGCCAGACCGGGTTCTGCGCTGTTGATTGCGTCGACGATGGCCTTCGCGAGAGTTGTCTTGCCGCCCCCGGGGCTGCCCGCGATCCCTACCAGCATGCGCATGTCGCCCGACTGCGCGGCCAGGGCGTTCACCCGGTCGACCAGTGCCTCGAGCGCCGACAGGTGGTCGTCGGGGGGTGTTCCGCCCGCGAAGACACGGGCGTGAACACCGAGCTTGTTGATCGACATTTTGTATCCTTTTCTGAGAATCGTGTTCCGCAACGAGAGGACTGGTCGCGGTTGCAGCAGCAAGAGGGCGTCGAAGAGACTCCAGGGAGTGGGCCGGCGAACTCGCCTTCAACGTCTCCCCCATCAGACTCCGACGAGACACCCCTGCGCCCACGGTTGGCACCTCATCTGTGGCGGCCGAAACGAACGTGCTCCAGAAACGGTGAGCGATCGGGCAATCACTGCGCAGCCTCATATTGGGCCCGAATCACGGGGCACACCCGTGGTTCGTGAGCTGGGGCAACCTGCGTTGACCACGTGGGTAGCTCACCAGTGAGCGCCCAGCCGGCTTGCCGTGCAGCACCCGCGGCCACGTATTCGCCGGCAACGGGGATCGAGACGGGATAGGGGAAGATCTCAGAAGCGATCTTCTGAACAGATGAGTTCTGAGCGGCCCCTCCGATGAGCAGTATTCTCCGGACTTGCACGGATTGGCTCAGTACGGCGTCCAACCCATCGGCGAGCCCGCACAGCATTCCTTCGATTGCCGCCCGAGCGAGGTTGGCCCGGGACGCATTCAGCAGGGTCATTCCGAACAGTGTGGCGGTCGCATGAGGAAGATTGGGTGTCCGCTCTCCCTCGAAGTACGGCTGCAAGACCACCCCGCCGGAGCCGGGCGCCGCGGCCTCAGCGAGTTGGCCGAGATCGGCGTGGCTTACCGCGAGTAGGTCAGCGACGACATCCAGGACACGGGCAGCGTTCAGCGTTGCCACGAGCGGCAGGTAACGCCCCGTGGCATCCGCGAAGCCGGCCACAGTGCCCGATTTGTCCGCGACAGGATCGTCTGTGACGGCGAAGACTGTACCGCTGGTCCCGATCGAGATGATGACGTCTCCCGAGTCTGCACCAAGGCCCAAAGCGGCCGCCGCGTTATCTCCGGCTCCAGCACCGATCACAATGTCGGTGCCCGCCACATGGCCCGCGCGTTCCGCGGCAGCGAGCACGCGGGGAAGCACAACATCGTGGCCGAGGGCGGCTATCAGGATCTCCTGGTCGTACTCTCCGGTGGCCGGATTCCAGTAGCTCGTGCCGCTGGCGTCCGAGCGGTCCGTTGTCAATTCACCGAGCATCGGATTCGTCGGTCCGAATCCGCGGAGCCGCCACGTGAGCCAGTCGTGCGGTAGCGCAACGGCCGCCACTGCCGCGGCATGGTCGGGCTCATTATCGCGGAGCCAGCGGAGCTTCGTCGCGGTGAAGGATGCGACGGGCACGGAACCGGTTCGTTGAACGAACGCGTCGGGACCGAACTCGCCCAGCAGGTCGAGGGTTGCTTGCGCGGAGCGAGTGTCGTTCCAGAGCAGGGCAGGCCGCACGATGCGACCGTTCTGGTCGAGGAGAACCGAGCCATGCTGTTGACCTGCGATCGCAACCGCTGCGACGTCGGTCAAGCCGCCTGCATCGTCAATCGCTTGCCAGAGTGCCGACCACCATTCCTCGGGGTCGATTTCCGAGCCGACGGGGTGCGAGGCGCGACCGGTGCGCACGATCTCCCCCGTGTGCAGATCACGGATGACCACTTTGCAACTCTGGGTGGATGAGTCCACTCCCGCGACCAGTGTCACCGCGCACGGTCCGAGCTGACGGGAATACGACAACGGGAGGAAATGACCTCCCGAGTGGGCGTGCCTTCCATGGGTGACTCCGCTTCAAAATCGTTGATCATGAGTTCTGCGTCTCCGCAGTTGCCTCGCCCCGTGAGGTCCACGCCTCATTCGCGCTGAGCCACCGTCTGTATCCAGACCGAATGCGGGCGGGTTCTGCGCTTGGAGCGCTTGGAGCGGGTGCCGTCTCTACGACAGCCGCGGCGACCGTCAGAGTGCTACCGCCCGGGATAGACGATGGCCTTCATCTCACCGGAGAGCTTGCCGGAGTTGAGAGCCTCTTCGGCCTGCTCCAGGCCGTACCGGCCCGTCACGAGCACGTCGAGGTCAACCTTTCCGCTGGCGACGAGTTCGATGCCGAGCGGCCACGTATTGGCGTATCGGAACACGCCGCTCAGCCAGATCTCGCGATTCTGGATCCAGGAGACCGGCAGTTCAACGGTGTCGTTACCCATGCCCACCAGGATCACGCGGCCGGCCGGACGAACGGCCTTGATTCCGGCCTGGACTGCTGCGGCGACGCCCGAGGCATCGATGAACACATCAACTTCGAGGCCCTCGACCGAGTCGACCCGGGGATCGAGGGCGACATCAGCCCCGTGGGCGAGTGTGAACGTGCGGCGATCGTCGGAGATGTCCGTGATGTAGACCGTCGACGCGCCGAAGGCCTTGGCGGTCTGGGCCACGATCACGCCGATGGGGCCAGCTCCGGCGATCAGGACTCGGGAGCCGGGTGCCACCTCGGCTCGCTTACACGCCCAGATTCCCACTGACAATGGTTCGATCAGGGCAGCCGCCTCATCAGAAATGCTGTCCGGGATGCTGTGGGCGAAGTCGGATTGGATCGCGACGTACTCACAGAAGGCTCCGTCGATGGGCGGTGTCGCGAAGAATTCGATGTCGGGGCACAGGTTGTACCGACCGGCCTTGCACTGCTCGCATACTCGGCAGGGGCGCTGCGGCTCGACCGCCACCCGCTGCCCTATGCGAGAGGCATCCACGGCTGCGCCCACGGCCGTGATCCGGCCTGAGAGCTCGTGGCCGAGGATCAGAGGATTGTCGACGACATAGGGACCGATCCGTCCGTGCTGGTAATAATGCACATCGCTGCCGCACACGCCGACGGCGGCCACCCGGACCAGCACTTGGTCCGGGTGCAACACAGGCACCGCCAGCGTCGCCACGGCGAGCTCGCTCAGCTTGTTCAGGAAGGAAGCTTTCATTTGGGTTGGCATGCCGCTATCTCTCTTAGCTCGGGGTTGTGGAGCTCGGGGTTGTGGTGAATGACGTGAAGGAACTGACCGTCGCATGGGCACCCCTTTCCCAGAGTGATTCCAAAGCAGACAGGTAGGCCTCTTGAAAACGCTCGTTGTCGGCCAGATCGCCGAAGAGGCGACGATTCTGGATGAATGCCAGCGGGTTCTGCCGCTGGCTGCGGGCAATGGCAACCAAGTCGTCGCGAAGAGCATCAACCACCTCGATGGGTTCGCCCTGCTCGTCGACTGCCTCCGCGTAGCGCGCCCAACTCGCGACGATTGCCGCGGAGCAGCTGATCTCACCACCGGATGCGAGTTGGTCGCGGATGACCGGCACCAGCCACTTGGGAATGCGGTCGGAGGATTCAGCGCAGAGACGCACCAGCGTGTCACGCACCTCCGGGTTGGAGAAGCGCTCGATCAGAATTGACTTGTACGCGGCGAGATCGATTCCCGGCACAGGCCTCAGCGTGGGCGTGGCTTCCCAATCCATGTATCGGGTCAGGAAACCGGAAATTGCGGGATCCTGCACGCCTTCGTGCGCGAAACGATAGCCGCTGAGATACCCGAAGTAGCACAAGCCCTGGTGGCCCG
>JAWOHA010000109.1:0-5214 GCA_046496385.1 Cryobacterium sp.
GATCCTTTGTTTCGCAACGGGCACCTGGCCACGCTCAGTACGGTGGCGGTTCGTCCTTTTCTCGACGAAGTACGTTTTACTCCGCACCTCCATCTGTTCGAATCCGAACCGGGTGTGAAAGTGCGCGTCGTGTCGCCGTTCTTCGTCATGGGATACATGGTTCTCTCTCCTCGTTGTGGGCACTACGTTCGGTGCGATGACAGTCGGTGCAGTACAGAAATCTCGGTGACCGGTGACCGCGGTGTGCGGTGGCCCCCGCCGGGGAGGGGGATCAGGCCTTGGTCGCGGTGGCCGTGTCACTCAGCACCGCGGGGCGGAGAATCCGCTCACGGCCGGTGCGAGCATGGGTCGAGAACAGCACGAAGCCGACGAACGTCAGCCCGCCGACAAGGTTGCCCAGAACCGTCGGGATCTCATTCCACACCAGGTAGTCGCCGAGAGTGAAGGATCCGCCGAGCATGAGTCCGGACGGGAACAGGAACATGTTGACAACCGAGTGCTCAAACCCCATGTAGAAGAACACGATGATCGGCATCCACATCGCCATGATCTTGCCGGGCACGCTCGTGGACATCATGGCGCCGACCACACCGGTGGAGACCATCCAGTTGCACAGCATGGCGCGCACGAAGATCGTCAGCATGCCGGCGGCACCGTGTTCGGCATAGCCGAGGGTGCGCGACTCGCCGATCTCGCCCATCCGAACCCCCACTTCGCTGGGGTCAACCGAGAATCCGAACGTGAAAGTGATGGCCATCATCACGGCCACGGTCAAGGCGCCCGCAAAGTTGCCCACGAACACGAGCCCCCAGTTGCGCAGCATAGACAGCCAGGTGACTCCGGGGCGCCGGTCGAGCAGCGCCAGCGGAACCAGGGTGAAGACACCGGTGAGCAGGTCGTACCCGAGCAGGTAAATGAGGCAGAAGCCGACGGGGAACAGCAGTGCGCCCACGAGGGCGTTGCCGGTCTGCACGGTGATGGTCACCGCGAAGGCCGCCGCCAGGGCAAGAATCGCCCCGCCCATATAGGAGCGCATGAGGGTGTCACGGGTCGACATCACCGCCTTGGACTGCCCGGCGTCGATCATCTTGGTGACGAAGTCGGGGGGACTCACATAAGACATGGCACTCATTCCGGTGGGGCTGCAGACCGGCGTCCGCGCGAAAGGGATGACGTAATCATGCGTTCACCACGTTGCGCCCGTGTTCGGGGGGTGTTTCGCGCCGGTGACGTTGTTCGCACACTGCCGACGACGCACTGTCAGGTGCCGCACCCGACGACACCGCGTGAGGCGCGCTAGCGTGGTCTCACGGCGACGAAGGGCGGGGCATGCTCGACATCAGGGGCGTGAGCAAGCGGTACGGCACCAAGACGGTGCTCAGCGACGTGACTTTCAGCGTGCAGAACGGCCGCATGACCGGCTTCGTCGGTGCGAACGGGGCCGGCAAGACCACGACGATGCGCATCATTCTCGGTGTGCTCAACGCGGATTCCGGCACCGTGCTCATTGACGGCACACCGGTCACCACGGGAGACCGCCGACGCTTCGGTTACATGCCCGAGGAGCGCGGCCTGTACCCCAAGATGAAGGTGGCCGAACAGCTGATCTACCTGGCCCGGCTGCACGGCCTCACGCCGCCCGCCGCCCGCCGCAACACCGCGCACCTGCTGGAGCGCCTCGGGCTGCAGCAGAGCTCCAACGCCCTGATCGAATCGCTCTCGCTGGGCAACCAGCAACGCGCGCAGATCGCTGCCGCCCTCGTGCACGACCCTGAGTTTCTCGTGCTCGACGAGCCCTTCTCCGGGCTCGACCCCCTCGCCGTCGAGGTGGTCATGGGCGTGCTCGCCGAATATGCCGCCGACGGCATACCGGTGCTGTTCTCGTCCCACCAGCTCGATATCGTGGAACGGCTCTGCGACGACCTGATCATCATCGGCGGCGGTGCGATTCGTGCGCAGGGCGAGCGCGAGGCGCTGCGGGCGCAGTTCAGCAGCCCGCAGTTCGAGATTCAGCTGCCCGGCGACGCCACCTGGATGCGCGACATGGCCGGAATCGAGGTCGCCGACCTGGGCATCACCGCGGCCGGCAGCACCGTCCGCTTCACCGCCGACACGGATGCCGCCAGTCAACTCCTTCTGCGGCACGCGCTCACGCGCGGCACGGTCACCGCCTTCGGCCCGCAGCGGGCCACCCTCGCCAGCATCTTCAAGGAGGCCGTGCAGTGACCCCGACCTCAGCCACGACCTCCCCGCACCACTCCGTCGCCCGTCGCGAACACACCGCCTCGACCCTCGGGCAGAGCGTGCGGCTGGTCGCTACCCGCGAAATCGTGGTGCGGCTGCGCAGCCGGGCCTTTCTCATCTCCACCGGCATTCTGCTGCTCATCTCCATCGCCTCCGTGGTGCTGGCCGGCATCGCCGGGCAGAACCCGGCACTGCCGTCGGTCGCCGTGGTGGGCAGCGCCGGGTTCGTCGTCGAGCAGACCCAGAGCTTCGACACCGTGCCGGTCGCCGACCGCGCCGAGGCGGAACGTCTGGTGCGCGACGGAACCGTCAGCGCCGCCGTGGTGCCGTCCACCGACAACGGGCCGGCCCTCGATGTGACCGTGATCACCCTGGACACGCCGCCCACCCAGCTGCTGACCGCCCTCAGCGTGGCGCCCGCGCTGCAGGTGCTCGAGCCCACCGGGGCCAACGGCGGGCTCGCCTACCTCGTGGCGATCGGGTTCGGGCTGGTCTTTCTGATGTCGGCGGTCACCTTCGGCTCCACCATCTCGCAGAGCGTCGTCGAAGAGAAGCAGACCCGGGTGGTGGAGATTCTGCTGTCCACCATCTCGGTTCGGGCCCTGTTGGCCGGCAAGGTGCTCGGCAACAGCATCATGGCGTTCGGGCAGATCATCGTGATCAGCGGGCTCGTCTCGATCGGCATGGCCGTGACCGGCCAGCAGGCCCTGCTCGGAGACGTGGGCCCCGCCATCGTCTGGTTCGGGGTGTTCTTCGCTTTCGGCTTCGTGCTGCTGGCCTCGCTCTACGCCGCGACGGCGTCGCTGGTCTCCCGGCAGGAAGACGTGGGGCCGGCCACCGCGCCGGTCATGGCGCTCGTGATGATCCCCTACTTTCTGGTGATCCTCTTCAACAGCAATCCGACCGTGCTCGCCGTGATGTCCTATATTCCATTTTCGGCACCTGTCGGCATGCCGATGCGCATCTTCCTCGGCAGCGCGCAATGGTGGGAGCCACTGGTGTCGCTGATGATTCTGCTGCTGGTCACCGCGGTGGTGATTCTGCTCGGATCCCGGGTCTATTCCAACTCGCTGCTGCGGATGGGCGCCCGTGTGAGCCTGCGTGACGCCCTGCGCCGGTGACGCAGGCACGGTGGTCAGCGGCACGGCACAGCCGCGGCGCAGCACTATGCGCAAGAATGGACCGGTGACCCAACTTCATGACCTGAACTCGCGTGGTTTCGCCTCGGACAACTACTCGGGCATCCATCCGGAGATCTTTGCCGCGATGGCCGCCGCGAACGGCGCCCATCAGATCGCCTATGGCGAAGACGTCTACACGGCTCGCTTGCAGGAGGTGTTCGCGGCGCATTTCGGTGCCGGCGTCGAGGCCTTCCCGGTGTTCAACGGCACCGGAGCGAACGTGACCGGCCTGCAGTCCATGCTGCCGCGCTGGGGCGCGGTGATCTGCGCGGCGACCGCGCATATCCACAACGACGAAGGCGGCGCTCCCGAGATCGTCGGTGGTTTCAAACTGCTGCCCGTCGTCACTCCCGACGGCAAGCTCACCCCGGCCCTCATCGACCAGGAGGCCTGGGGCTGGGGCGATGAGCACCGTGCGCAGCCGCTCGCCGTGTCGATCACGCAGAGCACCGAGCTCGGCACCGTGTACACCGTCGACGAGGTGCGGGCCATCGCCGACCACGCGCACAGCCACGGCATGACCCTGCACATGGACGGCGCCCGCATCAGCAACGCCGCCGCGAGTCTCGGCGTGCCGCTGCGGGCGTTCACCCGCGACGCCGGCGTCGACGTGCTGAGCTTCGGCGGCACCAAAAACGGCATGATGCTCGGCGAATGCATCGTGGTGCTCAACCCGCACGCCGCCGTGGGCCTGAAGTACCTGCGCAAGTCCAACATGCAGCTCTCCAGCAAGATGCGTTTCATCTCCGCCCAGCTGATCGCCCTGCTCGAGGGCGACCTGTGGCTGCGCAACGCCAGCCACGCCAACGCCATGGCCCAGCGCCTGCGGGCCGCCATCACGGCCGGTCAGGCAGACGGCTCTCTGCGTGAGATCAGCTTCACCCAGATCACCCAGGCCAACGCCGTCTTCGCCGTACTGCCGGCGGCGGCCGCCGAGCGGGTGCGCGAAGCCTTCCGTTTCTATGATTGGAACCCTGCCACCGGCGAAGTGCGCTGGATGTGCGGATTCGACACCACCGAAGACGACATCGACGCCTTCGTCGCCGCACTGACCCAGGAACTGGTGACCCAATGACCTCCGAACGCACCGTGACTTTCGCCGACAAGCCCTGGCTGGCCGCCTACGCCCCGGGCGTGCCGCACACCATCGACACGGTCACCGAGACGCTCACCGACATGATGGATGCCTCTGTGACGCGCTACGGCGCCGGTGTCGCGCTGGACTTCTTCGGCGCCACCACCGACTACGACGACCTCGGCGACGAGATCGCCCGGGCCGCCAACGGGCTGCGCCGCCTCGGTGTGGCCAAGGGCGACCGGGTGGCCCTGGTGCTGCCCAACTGTCCGCAGCACGTCGTCGCGTTCTATGCGGTGCTGCGCCTGGGCGCCATCGTCGTGGAGCACAACCCGCTCTACACCGAGCGGGAGCTGCGGCACCAGTTCGAAGACCACGGCGCCCGGGTCGCCATCGTCTGGGACAAGGTCTACGACATCGTGCGCGACTTTCCCCGGGACATGGGGGTGACGGATGTCGTCACGGTCGACCTCACCCGCGCGATGCCGCTGTCCAAGCGCATTCTGCTGCGCCTGCCCATCAGCAAGGCCCGCACCGCCCGCGAGGCGCTCACCACCGGACCGCTCAAGGGCGGCCTGTCGTGGGAATCGCTGCTGAAGACCCGCCGGCCGGGACGCCGAGGTGATCACCGTGACCGTCGACACCGGCGGCCTCGGCCGCGCCGAGCTCGACGTGGTGGCGGCGCAGTCGGCCGCCGCCGGCGCCGCGCGGCAC
>JAWOHA010000204.1:0-5198 GCA_046496385.1 Cryobacterium sp.
GAATCGGCCACCGACACGCCCGAGCACGCTGCCACCCAGCGTCGCATCGGGGTGACCGATGCCATCACCAGCCTCGCGCCTTCGGCATCCGTTCAGCTGCTCGGGCTGCCCGGCGACGATCTGGCGGGCCACCTTCCCGAGGTCCTGACCGCGATCACCGCGGCCATCACCACACCGGGCCCGAGAACCTGGGTGCTGGCCCCTTGGCGGTACGACGGGCAACCCGACCACACCGTGGCCGGCCATGCCGCGCAGGCCGCCGCGCACGACGCGGGCGCACGTCTGATCGAATACCCCATCTGGGCCTGGCACTGGTCGACTCCCGCCAGCGATGTCTGGGCCGGAGTCTGGCCGGGCGTCTGGCCGCAGGGGGCCACGGTGAATGTGCTCGCCCTCACCGCCGAGGAGCAGAACCGCAAAGGCGACGTCATCGCCGGGCGCCAGAATCAGACGCACCCGGCCTCGGGCGCACCGGGTGACGAAGCGGCGATGCAGTCGGCCTTCACCGCGCATTTCACCCGGGACTATGAAACCTTCATCGAGAGCGCTCGCACCGCGGCGGGAACGGAACTGCGCCCGAACGGCCCGACGGATCAACGGCCCCCCGCGGCGACCGGCGCCGGTGCCGGCACCAGGGCGGCACGACCGAGCCTCACCGCCGGGTTCTTCGACAGCTTCTACGCGGCCGAGCGCGACCCGTGGGGGTGCGAAACACGCTGGTACGAACGGCGCAAACACGCCCTCACCCTCGCGGCGGTGCCCCGGGCCCGGTTCTCCAGCGCCCTGGAACTGGGCTGCTCCATCGGAGTGTTCACCGAAATGCTGGTTACCCGCTGCGATACGGTGCTCGCCGTGGACATCAGCGTAGAACCCCTGCGCATCGCCAGCGCCCGGCTGGCCGGGCACCCCGAGGTGGTCTTCGAACGCCACAACATTCCCTCGGACTGGCCGGCCGGCCAGTTCGACCTCATCGTGCTCTCCGAGGTGGGCTACTACTGTTCGATCGCTGACCTGCGCCGGCTGCTGGAGCGCTGCCGGGCCAGCCTGACCCCCGAGGGCGTGCTGCTGGCCTGCCACTGGCGGCATCCGGTGCTCGCGCACCCGCTCAGCGGCGACACGGTGCATGCGCAGCTCGCCCGGGTGGCGGGCCTGCAGCGCACGGTGCACCACCTGGAATACGACTTCGTTCTCGAGGTGTTCGAGCCGCGGCCGGCACGGTCGGTCGCGCAGCGCGAGGGCATGGTCTCGTGATCGCTGCTCGAGGCACGATCCTGCGGCCGGCCCAGGGCCGGCGAACGGTGCCTGTGACGCTGTGACGCTGTGACGCCGTGAGATTATGAGACATGACCTACCTACCCGATTCGGCCCGCTATGATTCCATGCCCTACCGACGCAGCGGCCGGAGCGGCCTGAAGCTTCCGGCGATCTCGCTGGGTCTGTGGCAGAACTTCGGCGACGACAAGCCGCTCGAAACCCAGCGCGCCATCGTGCGCCGCGCGTTCGACCTGGGCATCACCCATTTCGACCTCGCCAACAACTACGGACCCCCCGCCGGCAGCGCGGAAACCAACTTCGGGAAGCTCATGCGGGAAGACCTCGCACCGCACCGCGACGAACTGGTCATCTCCACCAAAGCCGGCTACGACATGTGGCCGGGCCCCTACGGCAACAACGGCTCCCGCAAATACCTGCTGGCGAGCCTCGACCAGTCCCTGGGCCGCATGGGCCTGGACTACGTAGACATTTTCTACTCCCACCGGGCCGACCCCGACACCCCGCTGGAAGAAACCATGGGGGCACTGCACACCGCGGTCACCAGCGGTCGCGCCCTGTATGCGGGCATTTCGTCGTACTCGCCCGAACGCAGCCGCGAGGCCGCCCGCATTCTGGCCGAGATGGGCACGCCGCTGCTGATCCACCAGCCCTCTTACTCCATGTTCAACCGCTGGGTCGAAGACGACCTGCTCGACACCCTCGACGACATCGGCGTCGGCTGCATCGCGTTCTCCCCGCTCGCGCAGGGACTGCTCACCGACCGCTACCTGAACGGCATTCCCGCCGACTCCCGCGTGGCCCGCGACGGCTCCGCCAACACGAGCATGGTCAACGAGCAGACCCTGGCCGGCATTCGTGCCCTCACCCGGATCGCCGCCGGTCGCGGGCAGTCGCTCGCCCAACTGGCCCTGGCCTGGGTGCTGCGCTCGCCGCGGGTGACCTCGGCGCTGATCGGGGCGTCATCCGTGGCCCAGCTGGAAAGCAACGTGGCCGCGCTGGACAATCTCGACTTCACGGCCGAGGAGCTCGCCGCCATCGACGAGCACGCCACGGAGCAGGGCATCAACCTCTGGGCCGGCTCCAGCGCCGTCTAGTCCGCCGCGCCCCGAGAACACCAGAACCGCGCGGCAAACGCCGCGCGGTTCTGGTGTTCTCGGTCAGCGGGCGTCAGGCGTCGTTGCTGATCCGCGGCGCGTCGGCGTCGAGGGCCTGCGGGTGCGCCTGCCCGCGGGTCTTCATCAGGCTGGCAATCGTGGCGACGGTGATGGTGGCGGCGATGAACAGCAGCGAGAACCAGATCGGAATCTCGGGTGCCCACTTCACCGATTCGCCCCCATTGACGAACGGCAGCTCGTTGATGTGCAGGGCGTGCAGCACCAGTTTCACGCCGATGAAGCCGAGAATCACGGCGAGACCCTGCGCCAGGTAGACCAGGCGCTCGAGCAGACCGCCGATGAGGAAGTACAGCTGACGCAGCCCCATCAGGGCGAACACGTTCGCCGTGAAGACGATGTAGGCCTCACTGGTGAGACCGTAAATGGCCGGGATGGAGTCGACCGCGAAGACCAGGTCGACGAAACCGATCGCGACAACGGCCAGCAGTAGCGGGGTGAGAAAGCGTTTGCCGTTGATCTTCACCGACATTCTGTCGCCGTAGTATTCGTCGGTGATGGGGAGCACGCGCCGCATGAACTTCACCGCGCGCCCGTTCGTCGGGTCGCTTTCGGACGAGCCGAAGGCCTGCTTCCAGGCCAGCGCGAGCAGCAGCGCGCCGAAGAAGTAGAAGATCCAGGAGAAGTTCTCGATGAGCGTCGCGCCGATCGCGATGAAGATGCCGCGCAGAATGATGGCGATGATGATGCCGATCATGAGCACTTTTTGCTGGTAGGGCTTGGGAACGGCGAACCCGGTCATGAGAATCAGGAACACGAAGAGGTTGTCGATCGACAGTGCCTTCTCGGTGAGGTACCCGGCGAAATACTCCCCGCCGAAGGTCCAGCCCGACACCATGCCGATACCCACGCCGAAGAGCAGCGCGAGGCTGATGTAGAAGATCGACCAGCGGGCCGATTCCCGCACGGTGGGAACGTGCGGTGTGCGCACGTGGGCGAAAAACTCATAGACGAAGAAGGCGATCGTCACCGCGATGGTGATGATCCAGACCAGGGGAGTGGCGTTCACAGGGGGCTCCATGAGGGTTTGGCGAATGGAAGTCCAAGGTCTCATCCGCCCTCTGCACCAGCCCTGGGATGACAGGTCTGATGCTGAGAACCAGCGCTCCGGAACGCGTCACTGCGTTCGTGCTGACGAAGTCGCTGCTCGTGGATTACTCCCCTTGCTTGGGTGATACTAGCAAACGAAAGGGGTCAGACGGAGCCGTTCGGCACATGCTCAGGGTTCGAGGAGTCCGCGCAGGTCGTCGATGCTCAGGGCGCTGCTGAACGCCGCCTCCTCGTTCATCACATCAAGGAACAGCCGGGCCTTCTGTTCCTTGAGCGCCATCACCTTCTCTTCGATCGTTCCCGCAGCCACCATGCGGTAGACCATCACGGTGCGGGTCTGCCCGATGCGGTGGGTGCGGTCAACGGCCTGCGCCTCGGCGGCCGGGTTCCACCACGGATCGAGCAAGAACACGTAGTCGGCTTCGGTGAGGTTGAGACCGAACCCGCCCGCCTTCAAGCTGATCAGGAAGACCGGCGCGGCGCCGTTCTTGAACGACGCGATCACGGCGGCCCGGTCCGTCGTGGAGCCGTCCAGGTAGCAGTAGGCGATGCCGCGGGCCCGCAGCCGGGCCGCCACCAGCGCCAGGTACGACGTGAACTGGCTGAAGATCAGCGACCGGTGCCCTTCGGCAACCACGTCGTCGAGCTGCGCGAGCAGCACGTCGAGCTTGCTCGACGGCAGCCCGGCATACCGGTCATCCACCAGCGACGCATCGAGGCTCAGCAGCCGCAGCAGGGTGAGAGACCGAAAAATGATGAACCGGTTCGTGTCCAGGTCTTCCATCAGGCCGAGCAGTTTCTGCCGTTCCCGCTGCAAAAACGTGTCGTACAGTCTGCGGTGCGCTGGGGCGAGCTCGACACGCAGCACCTGCTCCTGCTTGGGCGGCAGCTCCGCGGCGACGACCTCTTTGCTGCGGCGCAGCATCAGCGGGCGCATGCGGCGGCGCAGCCGGGCGAGCAACTCGGGCTGCTGCCCGCGTTCGAGGGGGCGCAGGTACTCCTCGGTGAACCGCCGTGCGGAGGGGAACAGCCCCGGCGCCACGATGCGCAGGATCGCCCACAGGTCCATCAGGGTGTTCTCCATCGGTGTTCCGGTGATGGCCAGCTTGAAGGGGGCGTTCAGGTCGCGTGCACACTCGTGCACCTTCGAGCCGCGGTTTTTCAGAAACTGGGCCTCATCGAGAATCAGCCCGGCCCACGGCTGCTCCTGGTACCGGGCGAAGTGCAGCCGGAACAGGGCGTACGAGGTGACAACCAGATCGCATCCGGCGGCCACCTCACGCACGTCACCCCCGGTGCGGGTCGTCGCCGCGGTGATCGCCCGCACCCGCAGCCCGGGCGTGAACCGGGCCGCTTCGCTCACCCAGTTCGACACGACGGATGTCGGCGCCACCACCAGGAACGGCCTGCGCTGCGCCGGCGGAGCGCCGGTCACGTCGCCGGTTTCCACGGCGTGGGCGATCAGGGTGAGCGCCTGCAGGGTTTTACCGAGCCCCATGTCGTCGGCCAGAATGCCGCCGAGCCGGTGCGCGTAGAGAAAAGCCAGCCAGCGAAAACCCTGTTCCTGGTAGTGCCGCAGGGTGGCGCGCACCCCGCTCGGCAGCGCAGGTTCGGGCAGCGCAGGTTCGGGCAGGCCGGAGCCGGGCAGGTCGGCATCGGGCAGGCCGGCGCCTTGCAGCTGATCGGTCGACGCGGTCAGGG
>JAWOHA010000246.1:0-12991 GCA_046496385.1 Cryobacterium sp.
TTGCGCGGTCTCGATCCTCGCAAGCTCGGCCTCGACCAGCGAGATGGCGCACCTCAAACAGTCCGCCGGTCGAGGCGCGAGGCACGAGCGATCGAGACCACGCAGGCCGACGTCGAAACGCGGCCTAGGCCGTCAGGGACTGCTCGGCGGCCTTCACCACGTTGCTGAGCAGCATGGCCCGGGTCATCGGACCCACGCCGCGCGGGTTCGGCGACAGGTGCCCGGCGACAGCGGCAACGTCGGGGTGCACGTCGCCGAACAGGCGGCCCTTCGCGCCGTTCTCGCCCGGAACCCGGGTGATGCCCACGTCGAGCACGGCGGCACCGGGCTTGACCCAGTCGGCCTGGATCAGGTGCGGCACCCCCACGGCGGCCACGACGATGTCGGCGCGGCGCACCTCGTCGGCCAGGTCAACGGTGCGCGAATGCGTCAGCGTGACCGTGGCGTCGAGGCCCTTGCGGGTGAAAAGCAGGCCGAGGGGGCGCCCCACGGTGAGACCGCGGCCGACCACGACGACCTTCTGACCCACGATGGGAACGTCGTACCGGCGCAGCAGTTCCACAATGCCGGCCGGCGTGCAGGGCAGCGGGGACCGCAGGTTACCCTCGATGCCGAGCACGAGCCTGCCGAGGTTGGTCGGGTGCAGGCCGTCGGCGTCTTTGGCCGGGTCGATGAGCTCGAGCATCGCGTTCTCGTTGTGGCCCACCGGCAGCGGCAACTGGATGATGTACCCGGTCACGTCGCGGTTCTCATTGAGGTCCCGGATCGCGGCGCGCACGTCGGCGCTGGTCGCGGAGCGGGGCAGGTCGATACGCATCGACTCGATGCCGACCTCGGCGCAGTCCTTGTGCTTGCCGGCCACGTAGAGCCGAGATCCCGGGTCGTCGCCCACGAGCAGGGTGGCAAGACCGGGCACGACGCCCTGGGCACGCAGGGCGAGCACGCGGTCGCGCAGTTCGGTTTTGAGGGCGGTTGCCGTGGCAACGCCGTCGAGGGTGATGGCCGTCATGGCGGTTTCCTGTCTGTCAGTCACGTGTGAATGCCGGGCCTGCCGAGCGGGCGACGGATACCCCGGTCAGCCGCGGCATCCGTCGCCCCGGCCAGCACGGCGCCACCGGCGGCGGTGTTACTGCTGCAGGCCGGAGTAGAGCGGGAACGCCTCGGTGAGCACGCGCACCCGGGCGCGCAGAGCCTGAACGTCGGCACCGGGCTTGAGGGCCTCGGCGATGACGTCGGAAACCTCGGTGAATTCCGCATCGTCGAAGCCGCGGGTGGCCAGGGCCGGCGTGCCGATACGCAGGCCGCTGGTGACCATGGGCGGGCGCGGGTCGAAGGGAACCGAGTTGCGGTTCACGGTGATGCCCACTTCGTGCAGGGCGTTCTCGGCTTCCTGGCCGTTGATGGGCGAGTTGCGCAGGTCGGCGAGCACGAGGTGCACGTCGGTTCCGCCGGTGAGCACGTCGACGCCGCCGGCGCGCGAGTCATCGGCGGTCAGTCGGGCGGCGAGAATGCTGGCGCCGCGCAGCGTGCGCTCCTGGCGTTCCTTGAACTCGGGTTCGGCGGCAAGCTTGAACGCGGTCGCCTTGGCGGCGATCACGTGCATGAGCGGGCCGCCCTGCTGGCCGGGGAAGACGTTGGAGTTGAGCTTCTTGGCCAGCACCTTGTCGCGGGACAGAATGAGTCCGGAACGCGGGCCGGCGAGTGTCTTGTGCACGGTCGTCGACACGACGTCGGCGAACGGGACGGGCGAGGGGTGCACCCCGGCGGCGACGAGGCCGGCGAAGTGGGCCATGTCGACCCAGAGCAGGGCGCCGACCTCGTCGGCGATGGCGCGGAACGCGGCGAAGTCGAGGTGACGCGGGTACGCGGACCAGCCGGCGATGATGACCTTGGGCTTGTGGGCGATCGCGGCGTCGCGCACCGAGTCCATGTCGACGCGGAAGGTGTCCTTGTCGACGCCGTAGGCGACCGGGTTGTACAGCTTGCCGGAGAAGTTCAGCTTCATGCCGTGGGTGAGGTGGCCGCCGTGGGCCAGTTCGAGGCCGAGGATCGTGTCACCGGGAGCGGCGATGGCCGACAGCACCGCGGCATTCGCCGTGGCGCCGGAGTGCGGCTGAACGTTCGCGTATTCGGCGCCGAAGAGGCTCTTGGCGCGGTCGATGGCCAGCTGCTCGGCCACGTCGACGTACTCGCAGCCACCGTAGTAACGGCGACCCGGGTAGCCTTCGGCGTATTTGTTGGTGAGCACGGAGCCCTGCGACTGCAAAATGGAGCGCGGCACGAAGTTCTCGCTCGCGATCATCTCGAGGTAGTCGCGCTGGCGACCCAGCTCAAGCTCGAGAACGGCGGCGATCTCGGGGTCGACGACCTCGAGCGGCTCGTTGAAGGTGGAGTTCAGCAGGGCGGGTGCGGCAGTATCGGGCACGGAGTTCTCCTTCTAAATGGATGGTGCGGCCCAGGCGTGCGGCCACGAACCGTGTCAGTCGCTCCCCGATGGTGACCCATCTTCGTGCTACGCCAGTTGCGACCCTCTCATGCTACCAGTTGCGACCCGCCCGGCATCAGTGCCGGTATCAGTGTCGGCGTCATTCCCGGCGGCGGTCGCGCAGTTCGTCGACGAGCAGCAGCTCGGGGTGCAGGTGCTCGGTGTCGTACGCGGCCCGGCCCACCAGGTGCGCCGCCATGGGGGCAGTGAGGGCCTGGAAGACCACGATGGCCACGACGAGGGTCACCGTGCCCACCGAGAAGTTGTTGATGGCGACATCGGCGCTGACGGCCATGAGCCCGAAGATCTGCGGCTTCGTGGCCGCATGCAGACGTGACAGAACGTCGGGAAAACGCAGCAGGCCGATCCCGGCCGCGAGGCACATCATGGCGCCGGCGAGCACGAGCACGGCCGTGACGATGTCGTGGCTGAGCACGCTCACGCCGAGGTCGATCATGTGTCGTCCCGGGCGGGCAGAAACCGCGCGGCGCTGAATGAGCCGAGCACGGCGAACAGGGAGAGTACGAGCAGCACCGGCAGCGTGTCGGTGTGCCGGTTCAGGGCCATCTCCGCGGCGAGGGCGCAGATGACCGTGGCCACGAGCACGTCGGAGGCGATGACCCGATCGAGCACGCTCGGGCCGATCACGATGCGGTACACCGCGAGCAACGCCGCGACAGCGAACATCACCGAGGCGATCACCGCCACAATCTGCAACATCATGAGGTTCCCTTTCGTGCTCGTGGGGTTCGAGGGGTTCGTGTCGTTCGTGGGGGTCGTTGAGTCAGCTGAGCGCGTCTTACCCGCTGCGTGATCCGATTTTCGGGCAGCACTCCCCGTATCCGCTCAACGTCTTCGTGCGAGCCGAACCCGCGCACAATGCGCCGTTCGGTGTCGAGCACCCGGCGCCGAAAACGTTCGATGTCGCGGGCGCTGCCCATATTGAGCACATGCAGAAACAGGGTCGAGTTTTCCCGGTCGATATCGATCACGATCGACCCGGGCACGATCGAGGTCGCCACCGCGGTCCAGGTGAGAATCAGGTCACTGCGGGTACGCAGCGGGATCGCCAGAATCGCGTTGCTCGTGACCAGCCGCGGCTTCACGGCCAGCCAGGCCACCTCGACAGAGGCCCGCACGATGTCTATGAGCAGGCGCACGAAGAACGCCACCGTGTGCCACGGATGCAGCCGGCCGCTCAGTTGCACCGGCACGAGGTAGAACGCGACGGTCACGACCAGACTCACCGTCAGCCCCACGAGCACGTTCAGCCAGGAGAATTCCCCCCAGAGCAGCATCCAGAGCACGGTGAGGGTGATCAGCGGCGGCACCTGGTTGGCGACGGCGGCGAGGCGTTCCTTGGTTGTGGTCATCGGCCGGCCTCCTCAAAGCCGGTACCCACGTTACTCTCCTCGATGAACCCGGTGCCGTTCGGGAACACCGCGTCGATGTAGGTCGAGGGGTCGCTGATATTCGCGGCCGCACGCGTGGTGAGGCTGAAGATCGGGCCCGCGAAAACGGTCAGGCCCAGGGTGAGGACGAGCATCGACGTGGTCGCGCCGATCATGAGCGGCGAGATCGATTTCTTGAGTACGGTGCCCTCGTCCTGCGGGTCTTCCACGAGGGTCGCCGACATCGCCGAGGTGAACCCCTTCACGTCTCGTCTCGGCCGCCAGAAGGCCATGTTCCAGGCCCGGGCCAGCGCATAGAGGGTCAGCAGCGAGGTCAACGCGCCGACCGCGATGAGCACATAGATGATGGGGTCACCGACGATGGTGCCGGCCTGGAACAGTGCGATCTTGCCGAGGAACCCGGAGAACGGCGGAATGCCGCCGAGGTTGAGCGCGCCGAGGAAGAAGAGGACCGCCACCAGCGGGGAGGATTTCAGTAGTCCGCCCAGCCGTGACAGCGAGGTGGTGCCGCCGACCCGGTCGATGAGGCCCGCCGCGAGGAACAGGGTCGTCTGCACGGTGATGTGGTGCACCACATAGAAGATCGTGGCGGCCATGGCGAGCGGTGTGCCGATCGCAATGCCGAAGAGCATGTACCCGATGTGACTGACCAGTGTGAAGGAGAGCAGCCGTTTGATGTCAGCCTGGGCGAGCGCGCCGAGAATGCCCACGAGCATGGTCAGCCCGGCCACCACCATCAGCGGAACCGAGAATTGACCCTCCGGGAAGAACAGCGTCTGGGTGCGCAGGATCGCGTAGACACCCACCTTGGTCAGCAGCCCCGCGAACACCGCGGTGACCGGCGCGGGCGCGGTCGGGTAGGAGTCCGGCAGCCAGAACGACATCGGAAACACGGCCGCTTTGACGCCGAAGGCGATCAGAAGCAGCAACCCGAGAATCAACTGCACGTCGGCGGGGAGCTGCGGCATGCGCTCGGCGATGAGGGCGAGGGTGACCGTGCCGGTGGCTCCGTAGATCAGGGCGATGGCACTGAGGAACAGCAGCGACGACACCAGGCTCACGACGACGTAGGTGATGCCCACCCGAATGCGCGCCCCCGTGCCGCCCAGGGTCAGCAGCACGTAGCTGGCCGAGAGCAGCATCTCAAACCCGACGTACATCGTGAACAGGTCGCCGGCGACGAACGCGTTGAACAGCCCGGCCGCGAGCACGAGGTAGGTGGGGTGAAAAATCGAGACCGGAGCTTCGACGTCGCCGTCGATGATGCCCTGGCCGACCCCGAAGATGAGAACGCCGAGCAGCATCAGCGCCGCGATCAGGAGCATGATCGCGGAGAGCCGGTCGACCACGAGCACGATGCCCCACGGGGCCTCCCAGCCGCCGACCTTCACGACCGCGGGACCGTTCCGGTCGACCATCACCAGCAGCACGGCGCTGATCGCCGTCGCCGCGGTGAGGCTCACAACACTCACCATCACCTGCAGTCGACGGCGCTGGCCGAGCATCAGGGTCACGGCGGCCCCGAGCAGCGGCAGGGCCACGATCAGGGGAACGAGCGCGGTCATCGGGTGCCCCCGTCATCGGTGCGGCGCGTTGCCGGAGTGTCGTCTGCGCTGACCGCTCCGTCTTCGCGTTCGAGTTCATCGAGCGACTCGGCGATGGCGTCGTCATCGTCCGACGAGGCCCGAAAGGCCTCGTCGGCGTCGTCGGTCTCCGACGCGTGCTCATCGGTGACCGTGTCACCCTCGGCACCGAGCTGGGCAAGCCACCAGGACCGGTAGATCAGGGCGAGCAGCAGGGCGGAGATTCCGAAGTTGATCACGATCGCGGTGAGCATGAGCACCTGCGGAACCGGGTCGACCATGGTGTCGTCGAGGTTGGTCCCGGTCACGATCGGAGAGCTGCCGGGGCGCCCGCTCATGATGAAGATGAGCAGGTTGGTGGCGTTGCCGACCAGCAGAAAACCGATCAGCACCCGGGTCAGGCTGCGTTCGAGCATCACGTAGACGCCGGCCGCGTACATCACGGCCATGACGAGCACCAGGGTGAGGGAGGCGTTCATCGGGTGGCCTCCGTGGCGGTCGCGGTGCTGCCGGGCGTTCGGGAGACGGGGTGATCAGTGCTGGCCGGGTGCTCGGCGGCGGGGTCCGGCGGCCCGGGAGCGACGGGGGGCGGATCGGCCGCGTGTGCCGCGGCATCCGCTGCCTCATCGATCACGGGCTCGGGCTCGGGGCCGGCGTCGGCCGCTTCGCTCTGCCGGTCGATTTCGCTGCCGAGGCTGCGCAGAATGTCGTAGGTCAGGCCGATCACGACGAGATAGACCCCGATGTCGAAGATTGTGGAGGTGCCGAATGAGAGATAGCCGAGCACCGGAACATCGGCCGTGAAGTATGCCGATTCAAGCGGGATGCCGTCGAAGAACAGTGAGACGACGCTCATGCCCACCGCGAGGATGATGCCGAGGCCGAGGATCTTGCCCGGATCGATGGGGGCCGCTTCGCTGAGTTCGTAACGCCCGCCGGCGAGGTACCGGGCGACCAGGGCCAGGCCGGCGAGCAGGCCGCCGGCGAATCCGCCGCCGGGCAGGTTGTGACCGGCGAAGAGCAGGTAGATCGACACGATGATGGCCGGGTGGAAGAGAAGCCGAACGAGCACTTCGATGAGGATGGAGCGACTGCGGGGCGTGTTCTTGCGGCCCGCCAGCAGAAAGGCTTGTCGGCTCACGGCGTGGCCCTCGTTGGAGAACTCGGGGTCGGCGACGACGCGGCGGCGGTTCGTGGCGGATCGCAGCCGGCGGGATTCCTTCAGCCGGGGCACCACGGAGTTACGGCCGGACACGAAGAGCAGGCTTGCGATTCCGGTCGCCACGACGACGAGCACGGAGATTTCGCTCATGGTGTCCCACGCGCGAATATCGACGAGCATCACGTTGACGATGTTGTCGCCGTGGCCGTCGTCGACGGCGAGTCGGGGCAGGGCGCCGGCGATGCTCGGGAAATCGCGGGCACCGAGTGCGATGACCCCGATGGTGCCCATGACCAGGCCCACGAGCGAACCGATCAGCAGCCGGCGTTTGCGGCGCACCGGCTTGTTGTGCTGGGCGATGTTGGCCGGCAGGCGACGCAGCACCAGAATGAAGATGACCAGGGTGATGGACTCGACGAGCGCCTGAGTGAGGGCAAGGTCGGGGGCGCCGTGGAAGGCGAACAGGGCCACGAGCCCGTACCCGGTGACGCCGGCGAGAATGACGGCGGTCAGGCGTTCCCCCACGCGTGCGGCCATGACGGCGCAGATGCCCATGATCAGGGCGATGGCCACCTGGCCGGGGTAGTCGTAGAGCACCACGCTGTCGGGCCAGGACCGGTTGACGAACGCGGCGAAGCCCAGGGCGAGCACGAACACGGTGAGAATGGTGCCGAGGTACTGCGGCAGGCCTCCGGTCTGGGCGAAGTGCGTGACGCGGGCGGCGACCCGGTCGACGCCGCGGATGGTCTTGCCGTAGCCGCGACCGGCGTCGATGGTGTCGGGCACCTTCGCCATCAGTCGGGAAACCCGGCGGCGGCCGGCGAACAGAAGCGCCCCCAGCACGATGACGGTCAGGCTCAGGAACAGGGCCGGTTCGAGGCCGTGCCAGAGGGCCAGGTGGTAGGGCTCCTCCATGCTGCCGGCACCGGGAACGGTGTCGGCGTAGGAGGCCAGCACCGGGTCGAGGGCGGAGGCGAACAGGCCCAGCCCCACCGTGGCCACGGTCAGAACGCCCGGGGCGAGCAGAGAATCCCACGCACTCGGGTGCAGCGCGGTGACGGGCTGCTGCCGGCGGGTGCCGAAGGCGCCCCAGAAGAATCGGATGCTGTACGCGACGGTGAGCACGGATCCCACGGCCGTTCCCACCAGGGCGATGTACCCCCACGCAGACCCGCCGAGGCCGGCGTCGAGCAGGGAGGTGAACACCGCTTCCTTGGCCACGAAGCCGAACAGCGGCGGCAGTCCCACCATCGATGCCACCGCGATGAACGCGATCACGGCCAGCCCCGGGGCGCTGCGCCCCACCCCGGAGAGCTTGCGCCAGTCACGGGTGCCGGCGCGGTGGTCGATGACGCCGACGACGAGGAACAGGGTGGCCTTGTAGAGGGCGTGCGCGAGCAGCAGCGCCGCGCCGGCCAGGGCGGTGTCGCGGGTGTTGAAGCCCACGGCGATCATCAGGAAGCCGAGCTGGCTGACGGTTCCGTAGGCGAGCAGCAGCTTGAGGTCGTACTGGCGCAGCGACCGCCACGCTCCCACGAGCATGGTCCAGGTGCCGAGCGTGACGAGCACGGGCAGCCAGCCGTCGCTGTCGGCGTAGCCGGGCGCGAGCCGGGCCACGATGTAGATGCCGGCCTTCACCATCGCGGCCGCGTGCAGGTAGGCGCTGACCGGGGTCGGCGCGGCCATCGCGGCGGGCAGCCAGAAGTGGAAGGGCACCAGGGCGGATTTCGACAGCGCCCCCACAAGGATGAGCAACACCGCCCAGGTGCCGATGGTGCCGGTCACGGGGGTGGCCACGATCGCGGCCAGGGACGTGGTGCCGGCCCCGACACTGAGCATGACCACGCCCACGAGCATGACCAGCCCGCCGAAGGTGGTCACGATCAGGGCTTGCAGCGCCGCGCCGCGGCTCTCCCGTTTGTGGGTGTAGTGCCCGATCAGCAGGTAGGAGAGCACACTGGTGATCTCCCAGAACATGAACATCAACACGATGTCGTCGGCGGTGACCAGGCCGTACATGGTGCCGGCGAACGCGAGCAGCACGGCGGCGAACCGGCCGAGGTTGGGTTCGTCGTCTTGAAAGTAGCGGGCGCAGTAGATCAGCACGAGGGCGCCCACGCCGGTGACCACCAGCGCCAGCAGCCAGGCCAGGGTGTCGACCCGGAAGGAGAAGTTCACCCCGAGCTGATCGATCCAGGGGATGAACTGGGTCACCGCGCCGCCCGCCGTCACGGTGGACGTCTGGGTGAGCGTGTAGCCGAAGGCCCCGGCCGGCAGGGCAGCGATCAGGTAGAAGACCCGGGTTCCCAGACGGCGGGTGAGCAGCGGGGTGAGAACCGAGAGTACGACGAACGCCAGGAGGAATTGGGCCATGAGGCCTCCAGGCTTGTTCAGTCGGCAGGTGAAAACTCAGTGTATCGGACGAGAACGCCGCCCTCTCTCAGCGTCGCCGCAGCCGCGGAGTGGTGGCGGCGACCAGTGCCAGTGCCACCAGCAGCAGCCCCACGTACACCACGGGCACCGCCTGCAGGCCCACACTGTCAAAGAGCACGGCGCCGAGCAGGGCTCCGCCGCCGATGCCGACGTTGAAGGCCGTGGTGTAGAACGCGCTCGCGGTGTCGCGAATGCCCGCAGAGGCGGTGTGCAGCATGCGGGTCTGCAGCAACGGCGGCAGCATACCGAAAGCCATGCCCCAGAGCAGGAAGGCGGCAAGGGCCACCGGCAGGGTGCCCGAGAACACGGCGAGCATGCTCACGCTCACGGCGCTCGTGGCCAGCCCCAGCACCAGGCCCAGGGTGGGCCGCGGGCCGAACACGGTGCCGACCAGGAGCAGCCCGACCGCGCCCGCGACTCCGTAGGCGAGCAGCATCGGGGCGAGGTAGGCCAGGTCGATGCCGAGTCCGTCGAGCAGATACGGCGCGATGTAGGTGTAGAAGCTGTAGTGGCCCACCATGATGATTCCGGTGATGGTGCAGATCAGCACGATCGCCGGGGTCGTGGCGTCCCGGGGGCGCCGGGCACGGCCCGCGGTTCCAGGCACCGGCCCGGTTGCTGCCGGGCCGGTGGAGTACCGCGCCACCGGCGGCAGGAATTTCCAGACCAGAACGGCGCCCACCAGCATGAGCCCGGCCAAGGCCACGAAAGAGAGTCGCCACCCGATGAGGTGCCCGGCCGCGGTTCCCAACGGAACCCCGAAGACGAAGGCCAGGGTTCCGCCGGCGACGGTGATCGACACGGCACGGCCGATCTGGGCCTTCGGCACCAGGTGCCCGGCGTAGGCGCCCACGACCGACCAGAACAGGCCGTGTGCGACGCCGCCGAGCACCCGCGCCGCCACGACCAGTTCGTAGCTGGGCGCCACGGCGGTGAGCACGTTGCTGACGGCGAAGACGACCAGAACCAGGATGATCAGGCCGTGCCGGGGAAAACGGCGGGTCCAGATGGCGACCGGAGCCGTGGTCACCACAACGGTGAAAGCGAACCACGACACCAGCAGGCCGATCTGGGATTCCGTCACGTCGAGGCTGCGGCTCATCTCGGGCAGCAGCCCCGTCGGCAGCATCTCCGAGGTGACCGAGAGAAAAACCGCCGCAGCGAGCGTGATCAGGCCCACCCAGGGAAACGGCGGCGTCACCGGATCGGCGCCGCCGGCGCGCACCCGATCGGCGGACGGCGGCAAGAAGATGTTGGCGGTGTTGGTCATGGCTGCACTCACGCTGGAGGATGCCCGCCCGGTATCACGCGCACAGGGCCGCACGAGATCTGCTGTCCGCCTGCGTGCAGGGCACGTCTGCGGCGCGGTCCACTCGGACCCCGTAACGGTGGGCATCGACTGCGCGCCGGCGTGCGCGCCCGGGGCCGACCTGTTCAGCGCGACCAACGCCGAGTCTACCCCGAGCATTCAGCGCGTCGGCGAAAGCTCCCCGCCGCTCTGGCGGGCCCAACCCGCCCATCATCGGTAATCTGGCCTGATGACGTCTTTCAGCACCACGCACCACTGGGTGATCACCCTCGTTTGCGCCGACCAGCCCGGAATCGTTCACGCCGTCAGCGGCGCGATCGTGGAGTCTCGCGGCAACATTGTCGAGAGCCAGCAGTTCTCCAGCGACGATACCGGGCGTTTTTTCATGCGGCTGCACGTGGAGTCCCCCGCCGAGCAGGCCGAGATCGAGGCGGTACTCGCGCCCATCATCGCGCGGTACACCATGGAGGCCGTCGTCGACCGGGTCGGTCGCCCGCTGCGCACCCTCGTGCTCGCCTCGAGCGCCGCGCACTGCGTGAACGACCTGCTCTTTCGCCAGCGCGGCGGACAACTGCCCATCGAGGTTCCGCTGGTGCTGAGCAATCATGCCGCGCTGCGAGACCTGGCCGGTTTCTACGGCGTGCCCTTTGAGTCGCGGGCCATCACGGATGCCGCCAGCAAGGCCGACTTTGAGGCGCGCATCATTGAGGCGGTCGATGAACTCGACATCGAGCTGGTGGTCCTGGCCCGGTATATGCAGATTCTGTCCCCGGGGCTCTGCGCGCTGCTGGCCGGGCGGGCCATCAACATCCACCATTCCTTCCTGCCCGGTTTCAAGGGCGCCAGCCCCTACCGGCAGGCGCATGCCCGCGGGGTGAAGCTCATCGGAGCGACCGCGCACTTCGTGACGGGGGAACTGGATGAGGGACCCATCATCGAGCAGAATGTGGTGCGGGTCGACCACTCGCGCACCCCCGCCGAGCTGGTGGCCATCGGCCAGGACGAGGAGAGCCGCACCCTCACCACGGCCGTGAAATGGTTCGCCGAGAATCGGGTGCTGCTCGACGGCATCCGCACGATTATTTTCAAGTAGCCGCACTGTGGGCCGGTTCGCGGGCTGCGGTGACGCGCCGCCCACGAACGCTAAGCTCACACAGTGACGAATACACCCGAACAGATCAAGGCCGGCCCCAACGACATCGTTCGGCTCGTTCTCGAGCTGTTCGCGTTCGTCAGTCTGGGCATCTGGGGCTTTCTGGCCTGGCCGCTGCCGTGGCCCGGCGTTCTGATCGGAATCGCCGCACCCGCTTTCGCCATTCTGGTCTGGGCCCTGTTCCGCTCCCCGAAGGCCGTTTTCAGCCTCGACCCGTTCGGCAAGGCGTTCGTGGAGATCTGCGTTTTCGGAGCCGCCGCGCTGGCCTGGTGGGATCTGGGGCTGCCGCTCGTGGGCGTGGTCTTCGCTCTGGTCGCAACGGTCAGCGGCATCATTTCCGGCCGCCAGGATCTGAAGCGCTAACCCACGACAACGCTCATGTCAGCCAGGCTGTGGCGGCAGCGACCTCGCTCTGGGCGATGCCGTGACCGCCGTCGCGGCGCTCGCGCCGCACCGTGGCCCCGCGCGCGATGAGCAGGTGCTCGAGCGTGTCGACGCTGGCGCGGGGCGCCATCGGGTCGCCGTCACCGTTGAGCAGCAGTACGGCCGTGTCGGTGAGGCGCTCGGGCAACTCACGGCCGGGCAACGGGTTCATCCCCGAGAACGCGATCGCGCGGCGCACCGTGAGCGGATGCCGCAGCGCGGTGGCCAGGCCGATGTTGGCGCCATTGGAGAAGCCGACGGCGACCACCTCCCGGTCGCCGAGGCCGTAGTGTTCCCGAGCCTCAGTCACGAACTCGGCCAGTTCGTCGGCGCGGCGTTCCACGTCGTCGAGGTCGAACACGCCCTCGGACAGGCGGCGAAACCAGCGGTTCATGCCGTTCTCACTGACCCGGCCACGCGGGGAGAGCACGGCGGCGCCCGGGTCCAGGGCTGCGGCGAGGCCGAGCAGGTCGTGCTCGGTGGCTCCGGTGCCGTGCAGCATCAGCAGCACCGGGCGGTCGGCGGCGCCCTCCCGGTACACGTGCGGCCAGTCGGCGAGCGGCACAGCCGCGGTCATCGGGTGCGGCCCTGCGGGGCGAGGGTGGGGTTGTTCGTGCCGGGCAGGGTGATCGGCGCGACGGCGTTCTCGATGGCGAGGCGGCTGGGCTCAAGCCACGGCGGCAGTTTCAGGTTGCGGCCCAGCTCGAGCAGGGGCTCGTCGATGTCGAAACCGGGGGTGTCGGTGGCGATTTCGAAGAGCACGCCGCCGGGCTCACGAAAGTAGATCGAGGTGAAGTACTGACGGTCGAGAATCTCGGTGACCGCGTAGCCGCGTGCGGCGAGCTCTTCCCGCCACTCGGCCTGTGTGGTGCGGTCCGGCACCCGGAAGGCGATGTGGTGCACGCTGCCGCCGGCGGTGAGGCCGACCTGGCCGCGCGGGTCGGCGATCACGTCGACGATGTTGCCCGGGGCTCCGTCTCCGGCGCCGACGCGGGTGCGGTCGCCCTCTTCGGAGATGACGTGCATGCCCA
>JAWOHA010000266.1:0-5858 GCA_046496385.1 Cryobacterium sp.
GCGACCTGCTCGCCCAACAGCCGGGAGATCCGCACCGCGATTCGGGGATCAGACAGGAGATGCCGTTCCACCTCGGCGACGGTGAGCTGGCAGATGGCCGACTCCTCGATGGCTTCTGCATAGTTGTCATACATGCGCTGGCCGACGAGCACCATCTCGCCGAAGACCGCACCGGGTTCGAGGATGGCCATGGTCAATGCTTTGCCGTCTTCGGTGACACGGAAGACGCGCACTCGGCCGGCCTTCAGAATGAACAGTGCGGTGACCGGTTCGCTCTGACTGAAAACCAGCTCCCCGGCCCGGAACCGCCGGGCCGGGACCATCAGGTCCATCGCGTCGATTTCGGCCCGGCTCAGGTCGGCGAACAGGTCGACCTCGGTGAGGCAGCTGAACGGATCTGCCGGTGTCGACGTCACAAGGTTGGCCTCTCTTGATCGGGGCGACCAGGGACGCAGGTCCCCGATCAGGGCCGCACCCATGTCGTGCGCACAGCTTTCACGCACGGAGCGTGAAGACACGCACGGCCGTCACCCCAAGGATAGCCCCGTAGACCAGATGCCCCATGAGAGAAAAGAGACCGGCCGTGTCCACGACGAAAACGGGCATTCCCAGCATCAGCGGCATGATGACCAGAGGCCCGAGAACCCACCAGAGGGCGCCATAGGCCGTGCCCACGAGAGCGCCGCGACCGTACCCGGTGAGCATCCGGTTGCCGATCAGGACGGTCAGCGACAGGCCGATCATGATCGAAATCAGCATGTGGATGCCGAAGCCGACCCCGGCCGATGTGGAGCCGACCAGAGAGGCGACCATCGGTAGCATGCCCATCACAGACATCAACATGCCGAACACGAGGCCCCCGGCTATTCCGCCGAGACCACCGGCCAGAACACGGCGGCTCAGGGTGGCGGAGGGCGCAGCCTGGCGTTGCGCAGCAGTACTTGAAGCGGTCGAAGCAGACATCGGAGTGGTCCTTTCATCAGTGGGTTGGTGCTACTGCCCACACGATAGAAGCCGGGCAACCGCGAGTTCTGCGATCTGGCACACACAAGACCGGGGTCGCTACGGGATTGTGGCTGCGACCACCCGAATATGGCCGCCCCGCACCGATTCGGAACGCACCTGCACTCCTTCACGCTCCAGCACGGTCCACGGGTGGGCGGCCAGGTCGGAGCCGCCGAGCGCGGCCGCCAGCCGAACCAGCGGCGAGAACACCCGCGCACGGCCCACGGGCAACTGCATGTCCACGATGCACACCCGGCCATCGGGCTTCAACAGCGCCCGCATGCGCTTCCAGGCTGAAAACCACGTGTCGAACACGCTCATGGCGTAGCTGGAGAACACGGCGTCAACGAGCCCTCCCGGCGCCAACTCCGCAGTGACCAGGCTCGGCGCGAACGTGGTGGCATCGGCCTCAACCAGCCGAACCGACGTCCACCCGTTCGTCTCAACACGGCGGCGGGCCATCTCGAGCATCTCCGGGCTGCGGTCCAGCCCGATCACGGTGCCCGTGGGCCCGACGGCCGCCACGAGCAGGGCCAGATTCAAACCGGTGCCGCACCCGAGATCCAGAACCGTGTCGCCGGCACGCAGCTGTAGCAGGGCCACACCGCGTTCCCGGCCGGTTCGGTACACGAGGCCCTCCCCGGAGAGCACATCGTAGAAACGGGCCGCAGCCCGGTAGACATTCGCCATGGTGCCGGACCAGCCTTTCGTTGGGCCCAGCCTAACCAGCTGCGCATTAACACGGGGCGGTTCGGGCCGTCTACGCTCGCAGATATGAAGGAAACGAAAGCATGGGACCTGGTCGTCATCGGTGGGGGCTCGGCCGGCCTGGTGGCCAGCCGCACCGCTGCCGGATTTGGGGCGAGCGTGGCCATCATCGAAGCGGGCCGTCTGGGCGGGGATTGCCTGTGGACCGGCTGCGTGCCCTCGAAGTCTCTTATCGCCGCAGCGGATGCGGCCGAGAGAGCCCGGTCGTCGGCTCACCTCGGCGTGAGCGTGAGCGGCGTCGTCGTGGACTTCGCTCACGTGATGGAACATGTGCAGGCGGCCATGAACACGATCGCGCCGGTGGATTCTGCGGAGTCACTCGTGCGGGACAACGTCGAGGTCGTGCTCGGCCGGGCACGGTTCACCGGCCCGCGCACCGTGACCGTGAACGGGCGCGAGCTGCGGTTTCGGCAGGCCCTGATCGCCACCGGCGCGGCACCCGCCCGGCCCCGGATCCCCGGAATCGGCGCCCTCGACCTGCTGACCAGCGAGAACTTCTGGGATCTGCGAACACTGCCCGCACGATTGGTCGTGCTCGGCGGCGGTGCGATCGGCTGTGAGATCGCCCAGGCCATGGCCCGCCTGGGCTCGGCGGTGACCCTGCTTCACCGCGGCGAGCGCCTGCTGCCCAAGGAAGACGAGCGGGCCAGCACCCTGGTCGAAGCGGCCCTCCGCGCGGACGGCGTCACGGTGCGCACCGGGGTCACCGTCTCCTCGGCCACCTCGGCCGATCGCCTCGCGGGCACCTTCACCCTCAGTGACGGCAGCACCGTCTCCTTCGACCGCGCGCTCGCGGCCCTGGGCCGCCACCCGAACACCGCCGGTCTCGACGTGGAACGGGTGGGTGTGCGGCAGGACTCCCACGGCAGCATTCTGGTCAACTCCCGGCTCCGCACCGCCAACCCGCGTATCTGGGCCGCCGGCGACGTCACCGGACTGCCGCAGTTCACCCACACCGCCGGAGTGAACGCCAGCGTGGCGGCGACCAATGCGGTGCTCGGCCTGAGCCGCAGCCTCGACAGTGCTGCCATCCCCCGGGTCACCTTCACCCATCCGGAGGTCGCCGCCGTGGGCCTGCAGGCCCGGGACGCCGTGCCCGGCAGGCACCGGGTGATCAGCCGGGATCATGAGCACCTTGACCGTGCCGTGACGGAAGCGAAAACGACCGGGTACACCCAGCTGGTCGTCGACAAACGCGGGCGGGTGCTCGGCGGCACCGTCGTGGGCCCCCGCGCCGGGGAAACGCTCGGGGAGATCTCGCTGGCGGTGAAGAACCGGCTCAGCACGAGTGCCATCGCCGGCACCACCCACGCCTATCCGACCTACAGCGACGGCCTCTGGAACGTGGCCGTCGCCGACGTGCACCACCGACTGCAGTCGGGCACCCTGCTCGCGGCGACGCGCACGCTGCGGCACCTGCGCACCACCCGCCTGCGCTGATCCTGAACGTGCCCGCGCCCTTTCCCGCGCCCGCACTCCTGCCCGCGCCCGCACAGGGTGCCGACCGGAGCACGACCGTGTCAGAGCAGGGCGCGGTAGCCGGCCCACATGCGCTGCACGGCGCTGAGACCCACGAAGAGAGCCCAGACGAGAGCGATCTGCCAGGCCAGGAACGGGAAGATCAGCCACAGGCTGTGCACTACGATCGTCTCGCCGCCCTCGGCGATGCGGCCCAGAAAAGAGAGCGAGCGCCCGTCATCGACCTGCCGGTTGGTGCGCTCGGCGATCGACGAAAAGGCCAGGAACGCCGCACCGTTGAGGTAGTAGGCCAGCAGCACGAGCACGAACGGCCACCACGGGGCGCCGAACCCGACGGTCGCGCCGACGCCCACGCCGCAGACGGTGAACCCGTAGACGGTGAAGTCCGCCACGATGTCGAGAAATCCACCGGCTGCACTGGGGGCGGCGCCGCCCGAGTCGGCCGCAGACCGTTCCCGGCGCAACCGGGCCAGCGATCCGTCGAGCCCGTCGAAGACTCGGGAGGCCAGCCACAGGGCGAGGGCGAACCACCACAGCTGGGCCGCGGCCGCAGCGGCACTGCCGAGCCCCAGCACCAGACCGGCGACGGTCAGCCGATCGGGTGTGATCCACGACCGGTCCAGCGACCCCGCCACGGTGCGCAGCGGGGTGTCGAGAGCCCGGCGCAGCGAGGCGTCAAACACCTGCTTCTCGCTGCGCTGCCCTGTTGCCGAAGAACAACCCGACCAGGGTCAGGCCGCCCAAGACGCCGACGGCAACCCAGAACGGCCAGCCCAGGTCGAGCCCGAAGGCGCCCAGGGCGACGTAGGCGAGGGTGCCGGGAATGATTCCTGCGGCCGTGCCGAGGGCATAGTCGCGGCGGCGCACCGCGGTCAAGCCCGCCGTGTAATTGATGGCGGTGAAGGGCAGCACCGGAATGAGTCGCGCTCCGATCACCGTCGCGAGGCCCCGCCGCCGCAGCAGCGCGTCCACCCGGGCGACCCGGGCTCCGGTGAACTGTTCCACGGCTTCCCGGCCCAGCGCCCGCCCGATCACGAAGGCGAGCGTTGCGCCGAGAAGGGCGCCGAGATAGACCAGCACGAATCCGATGCCGAATCCCCAGGTCAGCCCGGCGGCCACGCTCAGCACGTTCTTGGGCATCGGGGTGAGTGTCAGCGTCGCGTAGCCGATGACGAAACCGACGGCTCCGGCGTGTCCGGCGCTGTCGACAGCCGCACGGATCTCGTCGACGCCGGGGACGGGGACCATGATGCCGACGGCGACCGCCACGGCGATGAACCCCGCCAGCAGGCCGAGGCGCCACAACGTGCGTCTGCGGCGGCGTCCGGAGGCAGAGTTTTTCACCTGGTCCTCCCGATGCAGGAAAAGCAATTGTCCGGGGTTTACCCTAGTCGAAACGGATCAGTCCGCTCCGCCGTGACGAGCTGCTGCCGCCGGGTCAGGTTTTTCTCGAAATGGAGTCGTCACATGCAGCCCGACCGCACGCCCCGCCGGCCGCGGGGTTCACACCGGACGCGCACCGCCGCTCTCCTCGGCCTTTGCACTGTGGTCGCGCTCACCCTCGGCGCCTGTGCCGCCCCCTCCCCCGAGATCACCCGCAGCACGTTCGCGAACTGGGACGACGTCGTCACGGCGGCGCAGAACCAGACGGTGAGACTGTGGATGTACGGCGGCGACACCCAGGGCAACGCCTACATCGACGATGTGCTCACTCCCGCCGTTGCGGCCGAGGGGGTGACCCTGGAACGGGTGCCGGTGACCGACACCCGTGATGCCCTGAACCGGGTTCTCTCCGAGCTGCAGGCCGGGCGCACCGACGACGGCACGGTCGACCTGGTGTGGGTGAACGGCGACAACTTCAGCACCGGCAAGGAAGCCGGCGCCTGGTTGTGCGATTGGACTGGCCTGCTGCCCAACCTGGCTCTGACGCTACCCGACGACCCGCTCCTCACGAACGATTTCGGCACACCGGTCGACGGCTGCGAAGCCCCCTGGCACAAGGCCCAGTTCACCTTCGTGTACAACTCCGACGTGATCGCCGACCCACCGGACACGCTCGAGGGCGTGCTGGCGTGGGCCGAAGCCAACCCGGGGCGGTTCACCTACCCGGCCCCGCCCGACTTCACCGGCTCGGTCTTCACCCGCGAAGTGCTCTACAGCGTCTCCGGCGGCCACGAGAACGTTCCCACGATGTTCGACCAGTCGGCCTACGATTCCCTGACACCCGCCCTGTTCGAGCGTCTGAACGACGTGGCCGAGTCACTCTGGCGTCAGGGCAGCACCTATCCGGCCAACGAGCAGGAACTCAACCGGCTCTACGCCGACCGCCAGATCGACCTGACCATGACCTACGGGCCGGCCGCCCTGACCGACCTGGTCGAAGACGGCACCTACCCGGCCGGCACCCGGGTGCTCACCCTCACGGAGGGAACCGTGGGAAACGCCAGTTTTCTGGCTCTCCCCGCCAATGCCGGGTCCTCGGCCGGAGCCATGGTCGTGGCCAACGTCGCCCTCTCCGTGGAGCAGCAGGTGGCCAAGGCGAACCCCGCGATCTGGGGGCAGTTCACCGTGCTCGACCTGGACGGGCTCAGCCCGGCCGATCAGGC
>JAWOHA010000280.1:0-13260 GCA_046496385.1 Cryobacterium sp.
CAGCAGAGCGCGTTCTGCAACGATGGTCGAGTAGAAACCGGCGTTGGCGGCCGTGGGAACAAGGCTGGTGAGGGTGTGCAGGTAGTCGGCGCCACCCGCGCGGGACAGCTCACCCACCTTGGTGAGCTCGTCGGTGACGGTGATGACGTCGGTGGGCTCACCCTGGGCATACAGCGACAGGATGGCGTCGAAGATGATCTCATGTTTGGGAATGTAGAAGTCGCCGCCGCGAACGGTCTCGACGACGTCGGCAACGGCGTCTTTGCTGAGCATCATGCCGCCCAGGGCACTCTGCTCGGCCAGCAGGTCATGCGGCAGGGTGCGCTCGGTGCGCGGCTCGGACCGGTACTGCTCCGTCGTGCGTTGGTCGTTGGGTCCGCGCTGATCGGCCAGACCCAGGTGAGCGATTGACACTGCGCGCCTCTTTCTCTGAAGTTCTTCAGGTGTAACAGCACCCGCTGACAGAGACCGCCCGGCGTGTACGCACCGCGGGATATCGGCGCTCGCCCACCTTAGGTACCGGACTCCGGCTTGACCAAATAGCCCTGTGGATAACTCTGTGGAGAATCTGGGCGAAACGCCGTCAAGCGTGTGCACAAACTGTGGAGGAGCCTGTGGAGAAAGAAAGTTTTTTTGCAAAATTTATGCATTTGATCAGGTATTTAATCTATGCACAGGCCTGTGCGGAAACTTAGTTTGTGAACTGTGCAAATCGGGCCGTTTCACGGCGTGCCCTGTGCACAAAGCACCCCGGTCGGTACGCGGCCGAAGCCGACTGCGCCCCTTAACGACGTGTGGCGAAGGACTCCGACAGGAGCCCTTCGCCACACGCAGGTGCTGCTACTTAGCTGCGACCACCAGAAGGGTGATCGTGGCACTGAGCTCGTCACGAAGACGAACCGTAGCCTGGTGCTCGCCTGTCACCTTGATCGAGCTGAGCTCGATCTTGCGCTTGTCGATGGTACCCAGGCCCGCTGCGGAAACCGCGTCGGCCACGTGGGAGGTCTTCACGGAGCCGAAGAGGCGACCGTTGGCGCCGGTCTTGACGACCAGCTTGACCTTGGTGTTTTCGAGCGTCACCTTCAAGGCCTGGGCCTCTTCGAGGGTGGCGTGCTCACGGGCCAGACGAGCGGCCTTGATCTGCTCGATCTGCTTCTCGCCACCGCGGGTCCACGCCACAGCGAAGCCCTTGGGAACGAGATAGTTACGGCCGTAGCCGTTTTTGACGTCTACGACGTCGCCGGGTGCACCGAGGCCGGAGACCTCATGCGTCAGAATCAATTTCGACATGTTGGGGTTCCTTACCGGCCTGAGCCTGCGTAGGGCAGCAAAGCCATTTCGCGGGCGTTCTTGACGGCACGGGCGATGAGGCGCTGTTCCTGAACGGAAACGCCTGTGATGCGGCGGGCGCGGATTTTTCCACGCTCGGAGATGAACTTACGAAGGGTGGGGACATCCTTGTAATCGATGACACCAACCCGGATCGACTTCGCGGGGGCGGCGTTCTTGCCACCCTTAGCACCGCGGAGCGGCTTGCGGCGGTCGCCGCTCGACTTTCCAGCCATGATTTCCTTACTTTCTAAAAATTGTCGTGAGCTACTACCCGAAGGCGAAGCTTAGAAGGGAGTCTCGTCGCTGAAGTTGCCCGGGTTGTTCCAGACGTCTCCGCCGGACGCGGCCGGAGGGCCGGTCTTGGCGGGGGCGCTGGGCGCCCAGGGCTCATCGTTGCCCTGTTGTTGCTGCTGGCCCTGTTGCTGCGGTGCGGCTGAGCCGCCCCGCGGACCGTTGGACGGCGCCCGTGTGACCACGGCGGTGGAGTATCGAAGCGACGGACCGACTTCGTCGACCTCGAGCTCCATGCTCGTGCGCTTCTCCCCCTCCTTGGTCTCATAGGAACGCTGCTTGAGACGCCCGGTCGCAATGACACGAGAGCCCTTGGTCAATGAGCCGGCCACATGTTCGGCGAATTCACGCCAAACGCTCGCACGCAGGAAGAGTGCGTCACCATCTTTCCACTCACTGGTCGCGCGATCGAAATTGCGCGGAGTGGAGGCGATGGTGAAGTTGGCAACCGCCAGGCCGTTCTGCGTGTAACGCAGCTCCGGGTCGCTGGTGAGGTTGCCCACTACGGTGATTACGGTCTCGCCGGCCATGGGCTACTTGTCGCTTGCCTTGTCGGCGGCCGGAGCCTCGGCAGCAGCGGCCGGCTTCGCAGCGGGCTTGGCTGCGGCGGCAGCGGCAGCGACCTTGGCTGCCGGAGCGGCAACCTTGGCCGTGGCGGGAGCCGGTGCCTTGACGGTCGTGGCAACCTTGACGGGAACCTCGACCGGGGCGGCAGCCTCGGCGGCTTCCGCGGCGGCGGCGGCGGTCTTCGCGGCGGCGACGGCGGCAACCTTGGCTGCGGCAGCTGCGACAGCGGCTTCGGCCTTGGCTGCGATGACCTTCGGGTTGGCTGCCTTGCGGGCGGCCTTCTCGGCGGCGAGCTTGCCGGCGACGACAACCTGGGCGATGCCCTCTTCGGCGCGGAGCACCTTGGTGCGCATGACGGCTTCGGACAGCTTCAGCTGGCGGTCGAGCTCGACCGTGGCATCGGCGTTCGCGGTGAAGTCGACGATGGCGTAGATGCCTTCGGTCTTCTTGTTGATCTCGTAAGCGAGACGACGACGACCCCAGACATCAACCTTGTCAATGGTTCCGCCATCGTTGCGAACAACGTTGAGGAACTTGTCAAGGCTGGGAGCCACGGTGCGCTCATCGAGCTCGGGATCGAGGATAACCATAAGTTCGTACTGATGCATGACTAACCCACCTCCTTCGGACTAAAACGGCTGCAGACTTTCTGCAACAGGAGGGTTGTGCACGTGTCGAACGCGGAGGCCGAGAGTTCGGCGCGCAAACAACCTGCCCAGACTACCGGATGCGGCGGCGTTGCGCCACTTCCGGTCGCCCGGCTCCCTCCCGACCATGCTCGCCCGGCGGCGCACAGATCGCGGGGCTGCGGGCGCATCTGTGCGCAACCGGGACCCCACCCGGGGTGTGCAGAACCGGTGCCGATGGGTTCACGCGGAGCGCGCGGCCCACCACCGGCGCAATCGCCGGGTCGCCTCCGCCTCACCGAGGGGGCCGTCATCGAGGCGCTGCTCGAGCAGGTAACGGTATGCCTCCCCCACTTCCGGGCCGGGTGCCGCACCGAGCACGGCCATGATCTGCGTGCCGTCCAGGTCTGGGCGCAGGGAATCGAGCTGTTCCTTCTGGGCGAGTTCCGCGATGCGCTGTTCCAGGTCGTCGTAGGCGAAACCCAGCCGGTCAGCCTTGCGCCGGTTGCGCGTGGTCACGTCCGCCCGGGTGAGGATGTGCAGACGTTCGAGCTGGTCGCCGGCGTCGCGCACGTAGCGGCGCACCGCCGAATCCGACCAGGCTCCCTCGGTGTAGCCGAAGAAGCGCAGGTGCAGTTCGATCAGGAGCGCAACGGCATTGATGGTGTCGTTGTCGAAGCGCAGCGCGCGCAGCCGTTTCTTGGCCAGTTTCGCCCCGACCACGTCGTGGTGGTAAAAACTGACCACTCCGCCCGGCTCCAGGCGCCGGGTGGCCGGCTTGCCGATGTCGTGCAGCAGAGCGGCCAGGCGCACCACGAGGTCAGGTTCGCGGCCGGGGCCGCCGAGGGTGCCGCGGCTCTTCTCATACCCGATGGCCTGGTCGAGCACCGTGAGGGTGTGCTGGTAGACGTCTTTGTGGTGGTGGTGCTCGTCGATCTCGAGGCGCAGCGCGGGAATTTCCGGCAGCACGATCTGCGCCAGGCCCGACTCCATCAGCACCTCGATGCCGGGTCGCGGGTTGTCGGCGCGCAGCAGCTTGCCCAGCTCATCCCCCACCCGCTCGGCCGAGATGATGCCGATACTCTCGCGCATCTGCCCCATCGCCGTGGCCGTCGCCGCGTCGAGCACGAACCCGAGTTGGGCCGTGAAGCGGGCCCCGCGCAGCATGCGCAGCGGGTCGTCGCCGAACGACACCTCCGGGGTGGACGGAGTGCGCAGCACTCCGGTGAGCAGGTCGTCGATTCCTCCGGACGGATCGACGAGGGTCACCGCGGGCAGCCGCAGGGCGAGGGCGTTGACCGTGAAGTCCCGACGCATCAGGTCGTCTTCGAGGCTCGTGCCGAACACCACATCGGGCTTGCGGGTGGCGCCGTCGTAACTGTCGGCGCGATAGGTGGTGATCTCCACGGTTTCGCCGGCGATCACCGCACCGATCGTTCCGAAGGCCCGACCGATGTCCCAGTGCGCGTCGGCCAGGGGTTTCACGAGTTCGAGGATGCGATCCGGTGACGCATCGGTGGTGAAGTCGAGGTCGTGGGTGGCCCGGTTCAGAAAAGCGTCGCGCACCGGCCCCCCGACGAGGGCGAGTTCATGACCGGAGCCGGCGAACGCGGCGGAGAGGCGAGAAACGGTGGGAGACGCAGCGAGTTCACCCAGCCGCTCGAGGGCGGAAGCGACGCTGTGCATCCCCCCATAGTAGATGCCGGGGCGCCCGCGGTCAGCGACAGGTCGGGCAGCGCAGCAGACACCCCGCCCGTCGCCGTAGAATCCACTACATGGTGGCCGAGTCGAATTCCGCGCGCCGGCCTGCGGTGTACCGCGCCGCACGCATCCTGCGGCGACGCACGAGCACGCCGCTGGCAGCGGTTCTGGTCGGCCTCGTCGTGGCGGCGTGCGGCGTCGTGCTGCCCGTGGGCGGCGTGCCGAGCGCCGCCGCGCAGCCGAAGTCCCAGACCACCGAGGAATCCGCTGCGCGCCTCACGGTCACCCCAGCCACGCTCGATCCGCTGACGCCCGATGACGACCTGCAGTTGATCATCACCATCGAAAACACCACCACGTCGGCCCTGCAAACCGGACAGCTCGACGTCTACCTGGCCCGACGAGCCCTCACCACCCGGGTGGCCCTCGAAAACTGGCTTGCGGCCGACGAGTCGACCAACCGGGGCGACATGCTCGCGAGCGAACCCGACACGCCGACCGTGCCGGCCGGCGCCACGATAAGCGTGCCGGTGACCGTGCCCGCGGAATCTGTCACCCTCGGTCCCCGCAACAACTGGGGCGCCCGGGGCATCGCCGCGACCCTGCAGACCGGGAACGACGCCGAGCTGGAAGGCCGCGGCACCTTCGTGTGGTTTCTCGACGACGAGATCACCCCGGTGAACCTTGGCCTGGTGATGCCGCTCACCACGCCGCGAAACAGCACCGGGCTGATCTCTGCCGAGGAGCTGGCGGACTACACCTCCAGCACCGGGCCGCTCACCCGGCGGCTGGACAGCATCGCCAATCGGCAGGTGGCCATCGCCATCGACCCGATGATCATCGCGTCCATCCGCATTCTCGGCTCCGCAGCGCCGGACAGCGCCGTGGCCTGGCTGGAGCGCCTGCGGCTGGCCGGCAACGAGACCTTCCCGCTGCAGTACGCCGACGCGGACCTGTCCGTGCAGGCCCAGGCCGGAGCGACCGAGGTGCTCGAACCCATCGCGTTCGACCACGCCATCGACCCGGCGCTGTTCACCGAGCCGGCCCCGGCTGAGGCCGGTGTGGAACCGAACCTGATCGCGGCGGTCCCGCCGACGAGCGCCGAGCTGGTGGACTGGAATTACACCCGCACCGACGTCGCCTGGCCGAGGGCCGCCACGGTGGCCGGCGGCGACATGAAGTTCCTGTCCGGCGAGGGGCTGAGCACGACCATCCTGAGCGAGACCAACGTCACCCGATCCGAGATTCCCACCCCGAACGCCGTCGTCGCGCTGCCGGGGGGAACCGGCGTGGTCACCACCGACGCCCTCTCTGCAGCGATCTCCACCGCGGTGACGGCGACCACGGATTCCGCCTGGCGCGAGGCCGTCGCCGAGGCGTCGTCGCGACTGGCCGTGATCTCGGCCGAAGACCCGGGAATGGTGCGCACCGTCCTGGCCGCCTTCGACCGGGACTGGTCCGGGTCCGGCGACCGGACCGACCAGACACTGAACGCCCTGCAGGGAGTGGCCTGGGAGACGCCGGCGAGCATGCAGGCAGTGCTGGGCGCCGCGCCCGCCAGCGACGTGAACCTTCAGTCCCGACCGGTTGCGCGTGCGCGGCTGGCTCGGGTCGAGGCGCTGCTGGACCGGAACGCCGAACTGAACGCTTTCGCCACGGCGCTGAGCACCCCGCAAGCGGTGACCGCACCCGAGCGACTGAGGTTGCTGGCCCTGCTCGGCAACAGCTGGGCCGACGCACCACAGCTCTGGACCGAACGGGTCGCGGCGAACCTGGCACTTTCGACCGACACCCTCTCCGCCGTCACGATCACCACCCGAGGGCCGGTCAATGTGGTCGGCAGCACCGTTCCCTTTCCCATCACCCTGAACAACACCCTCGATCAGGCGGTGAACGTGCGGATGCGGGTCGTGCCCACGAACGGACGCCTGATCGTGGACAGCGACCTGGAGACCACCATCGACGCCAACTCCGCCCGAGCCGTCACCGTGCCGGTCTCCGCCGCCGTCGGGAACGGGGATGTCGCGCTGGTCGTGACCCTGTTCACCCCCGACGGCACCGTGATCGGCGACGCCGTACCCATCGAGGTGAACGTGCAGGCGGACTGGGAAGGTCTCGGAGCCGGCATCTTCGCCGGGTTCGTCGTGCTGTTCTTCGGCTTCGGGGTCTGGCGCAACATCGTGCGTCGGCGTCGGGAACGGGCCGACCCGGATTCCGTCGAACCTGACCCCGGAGCCGTGCTGACGCCCTCCGACGAACCCGTTGCCGGGCAGCCGCCCCGCACGCCGAACCCGTCCGCACCCGACGCCTCGACACCCCACCCGGCTGGCCCCCGTGGTTAGGGCGCCGGTATCCTCCGGCGGAATCGGGCGTGCGAGCCTGTTCCTGGCCTCGGGCACCATCGTGTCGCGCATTCTGGGTTTCGTGAAGCTGATCGTGCTGGCCGGCATGATCGGCGCTTACGGTGCCAGCGCCGACGCTTTCCAGCTGGCCAATCAGCTGCCCAACACCGTGTACGTCATCGTCGCCGGCGGAATTCTGACCGCCGTGCTGGTGCCGCAGATCGTGCGGGCCAGCCTGCACGCCGACGGCGGCACCGCCTACATCAACAAACTGCTCACACTGGCGCTGCTGGTCCTGGGTGCCACGACGGTGCTGGCGGTGCTGCTCGCCCCGGTCATCACCGGCTTCATCGGGTTGAACCTGCCCGCCGATCAGCTCGACCTGGCCATCGCTTTCGCCTACTGGTGCCTGCCGCAGATCTTCTTCTACGGGCTGTACTCGCTGCTGGGCGAGGTGCTCAACGCCCGCAAGTCCTTCGGGCCGTTCACCTGGGTTCCGGTGCTCAACAACGTGGTCGCCATTCTGGGGCTGCTGATCTTCGCCGCCCTGTTCGGCGCCGACCCGGACGGCACCCGTGCCGCCGGGGAGGTCACGGCGCCCATGGTCGCGGTGCTGGCCGGCAGCGCCACCCTGGGGGTCGTCGCACAGGCGCTGGTGCTGTTCTACTTCTGGCGGCGCATCGGCCTGCGCTACCGGCCCGACTTCCAGTTTCGCGGTGTGGGACTCGGCGCGGCCGGAAAGATGGCCAGCTGGACTTTCGGCATGCTGCTGCTCACCACAGCGGCCGGGATAGCCGAAACGCAGGTGGCCACACTGGCCACCGGGCAAGCATCCGTTTTCGTGCTCGCCACGGCCTGGCTGATCTTCATGCTGCCGCACTCGGTGATCACCGTGTCGGTGGCCACCGCCTACTTCACCCGAATGAGCGAACATGCCTCGCTGGGCAAATACGACCTCGTGAAAACGGATGCGTCCTCCGCCATTCGCGGAACCACGCTCCTGATCGTGCTGGCATCGGCCGTTATCGCGGTCTGCGCGTACCCGTTCGCGGCCGTATTCGTGTCACAGTTCGACCAGGTCGCCGGCATCGGAAATGTGATCCTGGCCTTCATTCTGGGGCTCGTGCCGTTCTGCGTGCTGTTCGTCCTGCAGCGCACCTTCTATTCGCTCGGGGACACCCGCACGCCGTTCTTCTTCACACTGTTCCAGGTGGTGCTGATTCTGATCGGTGTGCTGGCCTGCACGCAGCTGCCCGTGGAATGGATCGCGGTGGGCATCGCCGGCGTGATCACCGTGTCGGGCACCCTGCAGGCCCTTCTCGCGGCCGCGCTGCTGCGCCGGCGCCTCGGCGGCATCGACGGCCGGCGCATACTGCGCAGCCTGGTGACGTATCTGCTGGCGGCCGTGATCCCCATCGTGCTGGGCCTGGTGCTGGTGTCGACGCTGGGCGGCTGGACCGAAGGTGGGTTCGCCGTCTCCGGGCGGCTCGCCGCGATCGCGTCGATGTTGCTCGTGGGGCTGGTCATGACGGTCAGCTACTTCGGCATGCTGCTGCTCATGCGCAGTGAGGAGCTCACGAGCGTCGTGACGCCGCTGCGGTCACGCCTGCGCCGCTGACGCGCCGCAGACCGCCGCCGCCGGGACGGCCCGGCCGGGCGGCAGATGAACAGCGGCTGGCAATCATCCCGTCGCCCGCCCGATACCCCGGGGGTGTGGAATAGCCAGCGAATAGTATGTGTTGTACCGGGCAATGAGCCGGGATCGGTTCATGTCCGAGGTTTTCCTCGAATTCAAGGAGTAGTCGTGCGTCAAGTCATCATCATCGGTTCCGGCCCCGCCGGATACACCGCCGCCATCTATGCCGCGCGCGCCCAGCTGAGCCCGCTGTTGATCGCCAGCTCCGTCGAGGCCGGTGGCGAATTGATGAACACGACCGAGGTCGAAAACTTCCCAGGCTTCCCGGAGGGCATTCAGGGCCCCGAGCTGATGACCAAAATGCAGGAGCAGGCCGAACGCTTCGGCACCGAGGTCGTCTACGACGACGTCGAGTCCCTCGACCTCACCGGCCCGATCAAGTCGGTCACGCTGGGCAACGGCGAGACCCACGAGGCCCTCTCGGTGATCTTCGCCACCGGCTCTGCCTACCGCAAGCTGGGCCTGCCCGACGAGGAACGCCTCTCCGGGCGCGGCGTCTCGTGGTGCGCCACCTGCGACGGCTTCTTCTTCAAGGGCAAGACCATCGCCATGGTCGGCGGCGGCGACTCCGCCATGGAGGAGGCCACCTTCCTCACCCGGTTCGCCGAGAAGGTTTACGTGGTGCACCGCAAGGACACCCTGCGGGCGTCCAAGATCATGCAGGAACGCGCCTTCGCCAACGAGAAGATCGAGTTCATCTGGAACTCGGCCGTCACGGGCATCAGCGGCGAGAACGCCGTCGACGGGCTCGAACTCACCGACACGGTCACCGGGTCCACGCGCCACCTCGTCGTGGACGGCGTGTTCATCGCGATCGGCAACGACCCGCGCACGCACCTGATTCACCAGCAGCTCGATCTCACCCCCGAGGGCACGATCGCCGTGCTGGGACGGACGTCCAAGACCAACCAGGCCGGTGTCTTCGCGGCCGGCGACGTGATCGACCCGACCTACCGCCAGGCCATCACGGCCGCGGCATCCGGTACGATCGCCGCCCTCGACGCGGAACACTACCTGAGCACCCTCTCCCCCACCGTGCTGGCCCAGGCCAGCGTCAACAACTAGCACCCCACCCCACGAAGGAGCACGACATGTCTGCACGCGCCGTAACCGAAGCCAACTTCGACCAGGAAGTCATCAAGAACGAGAAGACCGTCCTGGTGGACTTCTGGGCCGAATGGTGTGGCCCCTGCCGCGCCGTGAGCCCGATCCTGGACCAGATCGCCGCCGAGAACTCGGACAAGCTCGATATCGTCAAGCTCAACGTCGACGAGCACCCGGCCCTCGCCGCCAAGTACCAGATCACCTCCATCCCCGCGATGAAGGTCTTCCAGAAGGGTGAGGTCGTCAAGACCGTCATCGGCGCCAAGCCGAAGCCGGCGCTGGAGAAGGACCTCGCCGACTACCTGGTCTGACCCGGCAGCACCGTTCACCCGCTCGGCTTCGGCCGGGCGGGTTTTCTGCACCCCCGAACGGGGGCTGTCACCACGACGCCGGTTGCGGCCATACGATGAAGACCTGACGAGAATGGACGTGACGTGACTGCACAGGGCTCCTCCCAGGCCGGTAACAACCTCGACCCGTGGTATCACCACTACGCCGAACGAGCCGCCGGGTTGCGCGCCTCGGAGGTGCGCGCACTCTTCGCCGTGGCCTCTCGCCCGGAGGTGGTTTCCCTGGCCGGGGGCATGCCCTATGTGGCCGCGCTGCCGGAGGACCTGGTGATCTCGTCGATGCACAAGGTCATGCGCGAGCAGGGGCCCACCGCCCTGCAGTACGGCTCCGGCCAGGGCGTGCCCGCCCTGCGGGAACAAATCCTCGAGGTGATGGCCCTGGAGGGCATTCGGGCGAACGCCGACGACGTGGTGGTCACCACAGGCTCTCAGCACGCCCTGGAGCTGGTCAGCAAGCTATTCCTGGACCCCGGTGACGTCGTGCTCTCCGAAGGCCCCAGCTACGTCACAGCGCTGGTCATCTTTCGGTCGTACCAGGCCGACGTGGAACACGTTCCCATGGACGAGCACGGACTCATTCCCGAGGCGCTGCGAGAGCACATCACCCGGCTGAAGGCGGCCGGCAAGAGCATCAAATTTCTGTACACCATTCCGAGTTTTCACAACCCGGCCGGGGTCACCCTGACCTGGGAACGTCGCCTCGAGATTCTCGAGATCTGCAAGTCCCACAATATTCTGGTGCTCGAGGACAACCCGTACGGACTGCTCTACTTCGATCGTCCGGCCCCGGATGCGATGCGCTCGATCGAGCGCGAGGGCGTCGTCTACCTGGGCACGTTCTCCAAGACCCTGGCTCCCGGGTTTCGGGTGGGCTGGGCGCTGGCCCCGCACGCGATTCGCGAGAAGCTCGTGCTCGCCAATGAGGCCGCCGTTCTCTCGCCGAGCTCCTTCTCCCAACTGGTGATCTCGGAGTACCTGGCCACGGCGGACTGGAAGGGCCAGATCAACACCTTCCGCGGCGTGTACCAGGAGCGCAAGGTCGCGATGCTGGCCGCGCTCGAGGAGTACCTGCCCGAGCTGACCTGGACCAACCCCAACGGCGGTTTCTACGTATGGGTGACGTTGCCCGAGCGGCTCGATGCCAAAGCCATGCTGCCGCGCGCGGTGAAGGAACTGGTCGCCTACACCCCCGGGACCGCGTTCTTCGGCGATGGCGACGGGCACCAGAACATGAGGCTCTCGTTCTGCTACCCGACCCCGGAGAACATTCGCGTCGGCATCCGCCGTCTGGCCACAGTCGTGCGCGGAGAACTGGACCTGCTCGACACGTTCGCGGGCACCGGGTCGCTGAACCCGCCCCGGGACGAACGGCGCTTCGGTGCGCCGCCGCCCAACATCTCCTAATCACGGCAACCGTGCAGCGTTTTCGCTTCACCACTCGTCTTGTCACCACTCGTCTTTGACCACTCGCACCGCCCAAAGCAAGGAAAATACCTGATCATGAGTGAATCCACTGCTCTCGATATTGTTGTTCTGGCCGGCGGAATCTCGCATGAACGGGATGTGTCGCTACGCTCCGGGCGGCGCGTGGCCGACGCGTTGACCGATCGGGGTCACCACGTCACGGTGCTCGACCCCGGTGCGGGGCTGCTCAGCGAGCTGGCCGCCCGCAAACCCGACGTGATCTGGCCGGCGCTGCACGGCGCCACGGGTGAAGACGGAGCGCTGCGGGCGCTGCTCGAGACCACGGGAATCCCGTTCGTCGGCTCCCGCGGAGCGGCATCGGCGCTGGCGTGGTCGAAGCCCACCGCGAAGGAGCTGGTGCGACGGGCCGGGTACGCGACGCCCGAGTCGATCTCTTTGTCGAAGGAAACCTTCCGCGACCTCGGTGCTGCGAGCGTGCTCGAGCACGTGCTCGGCGCGCTCGGCATGCCCGTGGTCGTCAAGCCCACCAAGGGCGGCTCGGCTCAGGGCGTGACCATCGTCACCGCGACCGGCGCACTCCCCCGCGCCATGGTCGACGCCTTCACCTACGCCGATGTGGCACTGGTGGAGAACCAGATTCTGGGTACCGAGCTCGCCGTGGGAGTCATCGACAGCGGCGACGGCCCGGTGGCGCTGCCCGCCGTGGAGATCGTGCCCGTCAACGGCGTGTACAGCTTTGAGGCACGGTACAACGCCGGCGAGACCACCTTCTACACGCCTGCCCGCATCGACGACGACGTTGCGGCCCGGGTGAGCGAGACGGCCGTCGCCATTCACTCACTGCTCGGACTCAAACACCTGTCGCGCATCGACCTCATCGTTGACGCCGCCGGCACTCCGTGGTTCCTCGAAGCCAACGTGCTGCCGGGCCTGACCGAGACGTCGCTGGTACCGCAGGCCATTGAGGCTTCGGGCCAGTCCCTCGGTGAGGTCTACGAGGCTCTCGCGACCGCCGCCATCATCGGGCACTAATCGGGCACTGATCCGGCACTGATCCGGCCGCTTCGGTGCGAGTTATCCACTTTTCCACAGGGTTATCAACAGCATGACCCGCACCGGATGTTTCACGTGAAACCTCCGGTTCCGGCTCCGGGCCTGACGCGGCGCATGAGTGTCTGATGCCTGGAGAGCCGCCCAGCCGTGCGGTTCAGGGCCACCGATCGTGCAGAAGAGAGCCAATGGTGGTTCGATTCAGAGCCCCTGACCCGCTCAGTTCGCCGTCAGGTGTGTTCGTCACCGTCGAGTCGGCCATGTCGGCACTAAGGAACCTGCCCGTGCGGCGCGGTATCCATCACAGGCAGGCCGGAACGGCGTGTGGGCGGGAATCGGCCCAGCCGGAGTGCCGTCGTGGGCAACAGCGTTGCCCGTGCTCCATCCTGCGCCCGGGATCGAGGACGTCCGCGGGCCCGGGCGCGGGCGCGGGGTATCCGGCGTCGCCCCCCCTCCCGTGTAGGAGCCAGCGGGGAGCGACGTCCTGATGCTCTCGGGTGCGTGCTCCAGGTGGCCTCTATTCGAGTGGCTCCGGACCACGCTAGCTCTGGCTCCGAATGCCACGATTTGCGCTTCAGGCAGGTGGCTCCGACCCGCGCCACACGTGGCTCCCCTGGAAGCGAATATTCATCGTAGATCGCACATCGCGCGAGACAGCACTGCACACCGCGCACGCCGGAAGGGTGGCGGGCGCGGGTCAAGCGCCGGGCGGGGGGGCCGGGCGGCGATCCCCTGCCCGATTCCGCACTGTGATCACCCCTCCGCTCGGGTGGTGC